>NZ_JBWKMK010000022.1:0-114059 GCF_056431365.1 Acinetobacter seohaensis | reverse complement strand
TTGTTCCATTTTAGAGATTTGTTTAAGATAAGATATAACTCATTGAGATGTGTCATAGTATTCGTCGTTAGAAAACAATTATTGTGACATTATTTCAATGAGTTATCTATTTTTGTCGTGTACAGAGTTTTTTTGAATAAAACTAAACAGTACGATCTATAAGATGGTTTTTACTTTATTTTTCACATTCTTAATTTTTTTAGAGCGATGACAGCCAAACAAAAGCCGTGAGAATGGATTAAAAATGTCAAATGAATTGTAATGTATTTTTAGACGCATTAGTCATAGATTACAACTGTAAGCCAACCCACACTTTAATCTAAACTTAAAATATTGATAAAAAACAACTATTGTTAAAAGATTAGACCAAAGCTTATAATTTTTTTGCAAAATTCAACGCAATAACCCGCACTTTTACCTAAAAGCCAAGTGTACAAATGTATTTTTTTAACTAAAATGCAGCCTAAGTTGATGGTTAAATTGATAATTCAACTTATAAAACCAGATAACTCACTACTAATCCAAACTAAAACAATTCTATAGGATTAATTGATATGACACATGAATATGGATTGAACTTAAACAAATGCCTACGCGCTTGGAAAAATAGCCATTTCAAAGCCAGCTTCTAAATCGAGATTCATCATATTTCGTCAGATTTCAACCAAATTTTAGCCACTGAAAGCATCTTGCTAAGCACATGAGTTTTCACATAAAATGTGAAATATCAAAAATACAATTAAAACAATGCAGGGAATATGCAATGTCCAAGAAATATTCAAAATTTCTACCATCCGCCGACCAATATGATATTGAACAATTTCCGTATTATTGGGTCACACAAGTACATGCTCAATATGTACAGAATGTCGATCAGGCACTTAAAAAGTATGGTTTAGATAATTCTCGCCGTCGTATTTTATTGGCATTAAGGTCAAAAGCACATGCGAGTGTGTCTGATTTGTCAGACATGGTGGTGTCAAAAATGTCAACTACAACTAAAATTGTTTATCGTTTAAAAGATGAAGGTTTGGTTGAAACTTATTCTTGTGATGATGATGCGCGTATCACTCGTGTCGTGCTTACTGAAAAAGGTAATGAGATGACCAACAAAATTAATGATCTGACTAGCGTTGTTTTAGAGCAGTCATTTGATGGTTTAACTCCACTACAAATTGAAAAAATGATGGAAAGTTTACGTCATATTTTTAATAATTTAGCACGCTAAACATCACGTTATTGTTCCACATCTGTTCTTATCCTATATAAGCACAAGATGTACTTAAAGATCGAAAAAATTGAGCTGGGGGCTTACTTTTTCGATCTTTGCTTTTGGTACATGTGAACACTCAAACTCGTCTAAAGGAAAGCCCTGCACAAAGCTGTGTATGTTCGGTGTTTTCAAACTTAGCCATTCATCTAAACGTGCATGTGGAATAACAATAACAGAACGTTTGACTGGCCCAGGCTCATGAAATTCCTTCATCATCGCGTGATCAATTGCGTCCATGGTAATCATACTCGCAGAACGGACAATTTCTTCCGTGCCTTGCCCATCCTTTAAACGGCAAATTTCATACAGTGCTGCAATAAAAAAGGCCTGTCCATCTTTACGACGTACACCCCAACGCTGCGGTTTACTGTCTATATATTTGGATTCATAAAATTCTGACACAACAATCGCGCCAAATTTACACTTATAAGCAGCTTCACTAAAACTTGGTTTTTCTAATAAAGTTTCGTTACGGCAATTATAGGTTTTTTGCGCAATACTTCTGTCTTCCGCCCATTTGGGAATCAAGCCAAAATTCACCGAGCGCCACTCTAAACCTTGTTCAGACTTAAACAATAGTGGCACACTCGAATTTGGATACGCTTCTTCAGCATATTCAAACGGAATTTCAGGCAGACCTAATGCAGATAATTGCGCTATGCTTATTGGTTTAAAATTGGCACACATATACAAATTGGATGATTAGACACACGCACTATATTATGCGTTTTGATAATGAACAGTAAGTGCGCACCCACGCATTCCTTCTTACTCAAACAAAACGCAGGACAAATAATTACCGTTAAGCTGGCAATGTCAGCCAATGCGTGCGGGTAAATTCTTCAAATATCCAGCGCCCATTAAAACGACCCAAGCCTGAGTTTTTCTCACCACCAAACGGTGCATTGGCATGATCGGCAACGGTAATACCATTAATATGTGTCATTCCAACATCAAACTGTGCTGCAAATTCTGCACCGCGTTCTACATTTGTAGTGCATACAGCAGCAGATAAACCATAGCGTGTATCGTTCGCTAACTGTAAGGCATGTGCGGTATCTGCTGCTTTGAGAATCGGTAAAATAGGTCCAAAACTTTCATTTTGTACAATTTCTGAATCGGCAGCGACATTCACAAAAACATGTGGTGCAACTAAGTTCCCCGTAACCCCGCCCGCATAAACCAATTCTGCACCCTGCGCCTGTGCTTTTTGAATAATATGCTGATGCTTTTTCACCTGTTCTGCATTAATAATTGGCCCAATCAAGGTGTCATTTTTATTCGGATCACCTACTACTAATTGCGACACACTTGCTAACAATTTTTCAAGATAGGCTGCATAAATAGACTGATCGACAATGACCCGATTGGTACTCATGCAAATTTGACCTTGATGCAAAAAGCGCCCCATCACAGTTAGTTCTACGGCCAAATCTATATCTGCATCATCCAAAATGACTAAAGGTGCATTGCCACCGAGTTCTAAGGCGACACGTTTTAAATGCTCACCCGCAACGGCCAGTTGCCCTACATGCTGTCCAACTTCTGTAGAGCCTGTAAATGAAATCATTTTAGGAGTTGCATGCTCAACAAAGTAATCACCAATTTCACGACTCGCACCCGCCACCACATTGAGTACGCCTGCAGGCAAGTCTGCTTCTTCGAACAGTTTACCGAGTATAGTTCCACCTGTGACTGGCGTATCACTGGCAGGTTTGAGCACTACACTATTACCACAAGCAATCGCTGTAACCACTGAACGCATAGACAAATGGAAAGGGAAATTCCACGGACTGATCACAGCAATAACACCCAAAGGTTTACGCAAAACAACACTACGGACTTTCGGATCTTTGCTTTCCAGTTGCGTCGTGGTCATTTGCTCGGGAAATTGTGCAGCTTCTTGAATAATCCCTAAAGCAGCATCGACTTCGATATTGGCTTTTAAACGGGTACTGCCCGACTCATCAATCAGCCACTGGATAATTTCTTCGCGTCGTTGCTGAATGACTTGCTCTAAGTTCTTAATGATGTATTGACGCAGACTTGTGGATTGAATCAATTGTTCATCAAAAGCTTTTTGCGCTGTACTATAGGCACTATCAACATCTACCACGCTGGCGCCCTGCATCTCAAAAATTGTAGTTTGATGATATGGATTCAAGTTTGGAATGGTTTTAGTAGATGTCCCAACCGACCACTTGCCGCCAATAAATTGTTGATTCAAATCTTGATATGCTGGCATGTATTTGTCCTTGCGCTACTTTTTATATATGACTTTCACTCTACTCCGCAGCTTGATGTTTTTCTAGCAGCAAGTACATCCTGTAACTATTCAGCTGCAAAATTTTCAAAAAACCATAAGCAAAATACAGGCAACAAAAAAGCCTCCGAAGAGGCTCATTTGTTTGTATTACACAATCAGTAAATCAAATCCTAAAGGATTAATCACCTGTATAACCTTTTAACTTTAAACGCGCTGCGTGTAAAAGTGGCTCTGTGTAACCAGAAGGTTGCTCGCCACCTTTGAAGATCAAGTCAGATGCAGCTTGGAATGCAATGTTATTAGCAAAGTCGTTAGACATAGGCGTGTATAGTGGATCATCAGCATTTTGTTGATCTACAATTTTCGCCATGCGCTGCATTACTTCTTCAACCTGTTCACGCGTTACAATTCCGTGACGTAACCAGTTGGCAACGTGCTGAGAAGAAATACGTAAAGTTGCACGGTCTTCCATCAGGCCCACATCATTGATGTCTGGAACTTTAGAACAACCTACACCCAGATCAACCCAACGAACGACATAACCCAAGATACCTTGGCAGTTATTTTCCAGTTCTTTTAGTTTCTCTTCTTCAGACCAGTTGGTATCAGTTGCAAGAGGTGGAGTTAACAAATCATCTAAAGGCAATGCTTCAGTTGCAAGCAATTCTTGCTGACGGTTTGCTACATTAATTTGATGGTAGTGAATCGCGTGAATCACTGCACCTGTTGGAGACGGAACCCATGCACAGCTTGCGCCTGCTTCAGGATGTTCAGTCTTGGTTTTGTACATGTCTAACAGCATGTCTGGTTTTGGCCACATGCCTTTACCAATCTGTGCTTTACCACGTAGACCTGTTTGTAGACCTACCATGACGTTACGGTTTTCGTAAGCTGGGAACCATTTTTGGCCTTTGATTTCGCCTTTACGAACAAATGGACCTGCTTCCATGAAGGTATGGATTTCATCACCTGTACGATCCATGAAACCGGTGTTAATAAAGATGGTACGGTCTTTCGCCTGAGCAATACAGTTTTTCAGGTTAACAGAGGTACGACGCTCTTCATCCATGATACCGATTTTCAGGGTTTTAGCAGGTAAGCCAAGCGCTTGTTCAGCACGTTCAAACAGCTCAACCGCAAATGCTACTTCTTCTGGACCGTGCATTTTTGGCTTAACGATATACATAGAACCGGTACGTGAGTTCTTGATCGTGTTCTCACCACGGATATCAGCCACAGAAAGCAATGGAGTGACCAATGCATCCATGATGCCTTCATAAATTTCTTCGCCATCTACAAGGATCGCCGGGTTTGTCATCAAGTGACCCACGTTACGAAGCAGCATCAATGAACGGCCATGAACCTTGGTCTCACCGCCTTCAACATTTTTGAAGGTGCGGTCAGCATTTAGTTTACGGGTAATGGTCTTGCCATTTTTCTCGATAGACTCTTCAAGCGTACCTTTCATCAAGCCTAACCAGTTACGGTAGCCTTCAACTTTTTCTTCAGCATCAACTGCTGCAACAGAGTCTTCCAAGTCTTGAATCGTCGTTACAGCCGCTTCAAGCACAACATCTTTCACGCCAGCTGCATCTGTCTGTCCAATTGGGCTGTTTGCATCAATCTGGATGATTGCGTGCAGGCCGTTATTTTTCAGTACGATTTCAGTTGGTGCAGAAGCTTCGCCATTGTAACCAACGAATTTAGAGCTATCCGCAACAGTTGTTGTAGAACCATCTTTTAGGCGAACAACAAGTTTGTTTGCTTCTACAGCATATTGAGTCGCGTCGGCATGTGAACCTTGCGCCAATGGGAAAGTTTCATTTAAGAAGTTTTTCGCGAATGCAATTACTTTTTCACCACGAACTGGGTTGTAGCCTTTACCTTTTTCTGCGCCATTTTCTTCAGAAATAACGTCAAAACCGTAAAGTGCGTCATATAACGAACCCCAACGTGCGTTTGCTGCGTTCAAGCAATAACGTGCGTTACGTACAGGTACTACGAGCTGTGGACCAGCCAATAATGCGATTTCTTCATCAACATTTTCGGTGGTAATTTGAAAATCTTCTACTTCTGGTAATAAGTAGCCAATTTCAGTCAAGAAAGCTTTGTAAGCTTCTAATTCAAATGTATTATTGCGGTGCCATTCATCAATTTTAGCCTGAAGCTCATCACGCTTTGCGAGTAATGTTTTGTTCTTAGGGCTAAGATCGACAACGACTTGCTCAAAGTTTTTCCAGTATGTATCACTGTCCAAACCAGAACCTGGTAATGCTTCATTTTCGATGAAATCGTAAAGTTCTTTAGCAATCGCTAACTTGCCTTTTTGAATACGTGCAGTCATTGTCTTTCCTGATATTGCTACTTTTTATACAAGAGATTCTAGTATACTGATTTATATTTAGCTGAATAGTATTATCACATTTCAAAATAACGATCATTTATTACAAGATGAATGACAACAATCATCATAAAGCCTGATCAGAAACACGACACTATTACTCATCTAAATACACTTTTACAGTGTATAAAGTTTTTGAAATGTCGAAATTAGACTTAAGTTCAGATTTTGTTGTAAAAATCGGCGTCAGTCTTATTGCAACCCTTCAAGATTAAGCCATGTTTATGACAAAATGTCGATAAAACCAACAGTCACATCTTTTCTATCATAAAAAAGCGCCTAGTTCTAGGCGCTTAAAAGATCAACTGATTTGATGTTTGGCTTCGGTGGCCTGTATCTGTCGATGTTCTTCATTTAAGTAATCATCAGACTGCATTTCCAATAAACGTGAACGTGTGCGTTCAATTTCAAATGCCAGTTTTTCGCCCTGATAAATTTCAATAATCGAATCTTCAGAAGTCAGTAATAACTTGACACCACGATCATAAAATTCATCGACCAAATAAATAAAACGACGTGTTCCTTCAGACAAGAAGTCTGTTAAATGCGGTACATTGCTCACCAAAACCGTGTTGTAGATGTTGGCAATTTCAATAAAGTCTGCAGGACTACGCGGTTTAAAGCACAGTTCTGAAAATTCACACCACAACACATCTTCAGTATGCGCAATTGTTTCAACAATACGTTGGTTGATAATAATTGGCTCAGAAGAATAATGTTGTGTATTACTCAAAGCACTGAAACGCTGTGCCATCCAGTTTTGATTATCATGCGTTAAAGGCGATTTAAATAATTGCGCCTGTTTCAAAACACGTAAGCGATAATCTACACCAGCATCGACATTTAGCACTTGGCAATGTTTTTTGACCATTTCAATGGTTGGAATAAAACGATCTCGATGGATACCATTTTTATATAAACCGTCTGGGGCGATGTTAGATGTTGCCACCAAAGTAATGCCACGATGGAATAATTTTTGGAACAAGTCACTCAGAATCATCGCATCAGTCACGTTAGATACGAAAAATTCATCGAAACAAATCACCACTGCATCTTTATAAATTTGGTCTGCAACAGAATCGAGCGGGTTACGCTGCCCTGAAAGTTTGTTCAGTTCACGATGCACATGCTGCATAAAGTGGTGAAAGTGCATACGTGTTTTACGTCTAAATGGAATCGAGTCGTAAAACTGATCCATGAGCCATGTTTTACCACGACCTACACCACCCCACATATAAACACCCTGTGGTGCTGTTTGGCGGCGGAAACGGCGGAACGCTTTTTTTGATGCTTTATAGCGTTGAATTAATTCCTGCCACACACGCTCAAGTTCGTGTACAGCCTGCGCCTGCGCATCATCTGGCATAAATTGTCCAGAGGCTAACGCTTGTGCATAACGCTCCGCAGGCGATAATGGAGTAAAGGCTGTGGTTTGTGGCGAATTAAAATCAGACATATTCATCAGTACTTATTTGGGCAAATAGATTATAACGAAGATCGAATCACGAGATATAGCACTTTGGCATAGTTTGCAAAATACTTAGGCTATTTTGTATATTGGCGTGGACTTTGTCCAAACCACCGCTTAAAGGCATGATTAAATGCTGCGGGTTCTGAATAACCAAGTAACTCTGCAATCATTTCAATTGAATATTCCTGATATTCAATTAATCGCAATGCTTTATCTTTGATGAGATCTTCACGAATTTGTTTATAACTGGTGTTCAGTTGTTGCAGTTGATGGCGCAATGTCCGTTCAGGAATTTGCAAAGCATGTGCTGTTTCTGCCATGCTCGGCATACTGCCCTGTTGTAACTCCAAATAATCTTTTACGCGCTGCACTACCGAAGGCGCATCATCTTCAAGTTTAAGTCGCTCTAACTCAATCACACACTTGGCTTCATAACTGCTAAAAGTGACTGCATCGGCAGAGGGAATACGTGCTGTGAGAACTGCATCATCAAACCAAAATGCTGCTTGTGATTGATTAAAAACAATATCTTGACCGTAATAATCATAAAAAGTTTGCAAAACTTCACTTTGCTGCGGCTGTACAAATGGCAATTCTATGCGAATACGTGGCGCACTCATTCCCATCATTTTATATAGGTCTTGAATAAATTTGAATGTGCCTGAAATTTCACACTGCGCACGTAATACACCTAAACTACTATGTAAATCATTGGGTTGATAACACAATGCAATATGTCGCGTGCTATGTTGTAAACTTAGTTTCCCGCTTAAATGCGTCAATCCCTGATATTGAATCCCTTTTTCTAATGCAGTGGCAATATCTGGACTGGTCACCAATAACATCAATAAAGGACCATAACCTGCCAAAGCATAATGCTGTCCAATAAACAGCCCCATTTCAGGTTCTACATCTTCACCAATGACTTTTAGAATATCCCATTCCAAACTCGGATGAATGATTGAACTGGTATCTAGCGCATCTGCACGCAAGCCGATACTTTGCAATTTTGCATCGACATCAACGCCTGCTTTACGCATGCCTTGTATTAAATACATTAAGCCAAGTATGGATCTTTTCATAAAATGAACAGTGCGAAACGGAATATCCTTTTACCCGATTCATCCACAGATAGAAATTGCCGAAAATATCAATTTTTATGTCAGCACGATCATGTTACCACATGCTGGCTTATTCTATCCTGACTCAAACAAACTCAAGTCAAACAAAATAAATATAAGGATGTCTTCATGCAGGATGCAGCAGCTCATTATCAAGTCGCAATTATTGGCGCAGGCTTTGGTGGATTAGCCATGGCGATTCGTTTGCTACAACGCAACATTCATAACTTTGTGATTTTAGAAAAGTCTAATGAAGTGGGTGGTACTTGGCGTGAAAATCAATACCCTGGCGCGGCTTGTGATGTGCAGTCGCATCTGTATTCATTGTCATTTGTACCCAAAACTGACTGGTCAAAACGCTATGCCGAAGCACCAGAAATTTTTCAGTATATTCAAGATGTGGTGCAACAGTTTAATCTGCGCGAATATTGCCAATTTAACAGCGAAGTGGTGCATACCGAATACCATGAAAAAGACTGTGTATGGCATGTTGCGTTAAAAGATGGCAGACAATTGAGTTGCCAATATTTAGTCTTTGCTTCTGGCCCACTGCATGTGCCACAAATCCCGCACATTAAAGGCATTGAAAAGTTTCAGGGCAAGGTTTTTCACTCGTCTCAATGGGATCATCAATACAACTTAAATAGCAAAGTTGTGGCATCTATTGGCACAGGCGGCAGCGCGATTCAATACATTCCTGAAATTGCACCTCAAGTTAAACAGTTATATGTCATGCAACGTACAGCTGCATGGGTCATTCCACGAGATGAACGCAAATATCTGAATATTGAGAAAAAACTGTTTAAACAAGCAGACTGGTTTAGAAAGTTGCATCGTGCGCGTTTGTATTGGTCGAATGAATCACGTGCAATTCCAATCATGCAACCTAGCGTGATGAAATATACCCAAAAACTGGCAGAAGCCTTTATTCGTTTTCAGGTCAAAGACAAACAATTGGCACAAAAACTCACGCCTGACTACATTATGGGATGTAAACGTATTTTAGTGTCCAATAAATACTTCCCAACTTTTAACCGTGACAACGTCGAATTAGTGACTGATGCAATACAGGAATTGACTGCAGACAGCATCATCACCAAAGATGGTAAAATGCGAAAAATTGATTGTCTGATTTATGGCACAGGCTTTATTACCGATCCGCGTATCTATCTACAGCCATTTAGCTGCATTGGTGAACATGGCGTTGAATTAAAACAGGCATGGAAAGATGGCGCAGAAAGCTATTACGGCATTAGCCACAAAGGTTTTCCGAACCTGTTTCAGTTGCTTGGGCCAAATACAGTTTTGGCGCATAACTCGGTTATTTTTATGATCGAATCGCAAGTCGATTACATTCTGCAAATGATGGATTTGGTGGCACAATCACAGAGCAATGCAAATGTAGTAAAAGATCAAGTACAAGATCAATTTAACCACGATGTGCAAGACATGCTAAATAACACGGTTTGGCAATCTGGCTGTGTAAGTTGGTATCAACAAGATGGTGGAAAAAACTTTGCACTTTGGCCAACCTATACTTGGAAATATTGGCTAAAAACCAAGTCGCTGCATCCGAGTGATTTCAGATTAATCAGTAAAGCGGCATAAATTTCCGCTTTTAAAAGCAAACTGGCATAATCAACAGGTTTTTATCTATCTCCCACCTGTTGATCTCATGCAATCTCTTTGGCTGATTTTCCAATTACTCTGCTGTTTATGTCTAGGCCTTGTACTGGCAAAACGCCTCCCTCGAATAATCGAAAAAATTGCGTTTCAACTGCTTCCATATTTTAGCTATATCCTGCTAATTGCAATTGCGATGGAATTTTCACAAACGCTCGGTTCACTACAGCAGCCATCGCATATTCTATCTACAGCTTTACAGATTGCATTTGCTACATCAATTGGTGCTTTTCTGTGTTGTTATTTGCTTTACAAAGGTTTGGGGCTGCAAGCAACGCAAGGCAAAGTTTCATTACAGTTGTTGATTCAATCCTGCATCAACATCAGTTATGCCTTTTTTGCACTATTGGCAGGCTACGTGCTGCATCTACTTTTTAGTGCTATGGATTTCCAAGTTCAGATCAACACTTGGTATTTACTGTTGCTGTTTATGTGGATGATTGGACTCGATCTCGCTTATTCGCCTTTAGATCGTTCTTGGCTGAATTGGAAAATTTTAATGGTGCCCGTAGGCTGTATTTTCGGTTCAGTTGCAGGGGTACTACTTTGCGCACTTTGGCTCCCCATCGCTCTACAAGATTTGCTTATGCTCTCACAAGGTTATGGATTTTATTCCATGAGCGGGATTGTGGTGTCGGAACTTCGCAATGCCGAATTGGGTAGTATTGCGTTAATGAATGATTTATTCAGAGAGATTTTTGCGATATTGCTGATGTATATTTTGGGATGGCGTTATCCACGTGCTGCAATTTCTGCCGCAGGCGCAACTGCCATGGACGTCACTTTGCCCATGGTAAAACAAGCCTGTGGCAACGATTTTATTCCACATGCCATGGTCAGTGGATTTGTATTGTCAATCCTTGCACCCATTGCTGTAAGTGTATTGGCTGCTATTTAAAAAGAATCAACAATTGTCCTCTCTCCCTCTGGGAGAGAGTTGGAGAGAGGGTTTGCGCTCTATTTAGGCGAGAGTTAGAGAGAGGGCTTATCTCCCTTTTAGAGAGTCAGCGATAGTAAAATTAAAGCGTCGCTAAAATATCTTTCAAAGTCTGACGTGGATTTTCAGATTTTGTAATTGGACGACCAATCACCAAATGCGTAGAACCATCCAGCATAGCTTGTTTGGGAGTCACAATACGTTTTTGATCATCGGCATTTGAGCCTTCAGGACGAATCCCTGGAGTTACTAAGGCAAAATCCTGCCCTAAGATTTCACGCAACATTTTGGCTTCTTGCGCAGAACACACCACACCATCTAAACCACTTTCTTGAGTGAGTTTAGCTAAACGCTGAACTTGCTCAAAAGGCTCAATATCTAAACCTAAATCTTTTAAATCTTCACGCCCCATAGAGGTTAGTACAGTCACTGCAATCAGTTGAGTCTGATAATTCCCTGCTTTTAAACGCTCCACACAGGTTTCCATCATTTTACGACCACCTGAGGCATGCACGTTGACCATCCATACGCCTAAATCTGCTGCAGCACATACAGCCTGAGCCGTTGTATTTGGAATATCGTGAAATTTCAAATCTAGAAAAACCTCAAAACCTTTGTCATGCAAGGCTTTCACGACTGCAGGACCTTCATGGGTAAATAACTCTTTACCAACTTTTACTCGACATAATGCAGGGTCTAATTGTTCTGCAATGGTTAAGGCGTCATATTGGCTTTTAGCATCGAGGGCAACAATGATACTCAAGAGAATTACCTATGGATTTGACAAAGAGTCGCTATTATAAAGTGATTCGTGCCAAGCAGATAGTCAAAAAGACAGCTTATCCCCCATCGCAGCGATAATCAGCCATTCGTCAAAGGCACACATAAAAAAACACCCCAAGATAACCTTGAGGTGTTGATGATCAATTCGCTCAACAGAGCAAATTAAAGTGCATTAGAAGAACGATCTTCAGTATGCACATCTAATACCGTTTTTTCATGACGAGTATGCGCAGCAGCTTCAGCAGCAGCCAGTTGAGCTGCATGAATTTGCTCTTTGCGTAGGTATTCAATATCTTTACGTAGTCGCTTAATTTCCCAACTATTTTGGAATACACGGAAAACCTGCACGCCCAACAATAACCCTAGCACCAAACCAAGTGCCAATGTAATCAGTAGCAATAGACCCAAACGCATTGCAGGCACTTGAGTAAATAACAGGTCAACTGAAAGTTCAGTGCCGTTTTGCAAAACCAATGCCAGAGAATATCCAAATAGAATAACTAAAATAGCGACTAGAACGTAACGCATAAACCCCCCTAGGAATTTTATTTATTTACAGACTCGTTTACTGCATCACGTAGTGCTTTACCCGGTTTAAAGTGCGGTACAGCTTTAGCCGCAACTTCTACAGACTTACCTGTTTTTGGGTTACGACCTACACGTGGTTCACGGTGATGCAATGCAAAACTACCGAATCCACGAATTTCAATTCGGTTATCTGCCGATAGTGATGCAATCATTTGATCAATCATGATCTTCACAGCTTCTTCCACCAATGGCTCAGCCAAATGTGGATTTTTCAAAGCAATTCGTTCTATCAAGTCAGACTTATTAAGTGCTTCAGTAGTCATCTGCGACCTCTTTAATTATCAAGCTACTTTTACCTAAACTGATAATAACCTGTTTAAATACAAAACGGTAGCGTAATAATTGAATACTACGCTACCGTTTACAGTATTTGTGTAAAAAGTATGTGCTAATTTACATTAACCATACAGTTTACCCGCAACTTAGTTGCCCATTTGAGCTTTGATCAAGTCACCAATTGTCTTAGGACCATTGTCTTGACCGCTAGTTGCAGTTTTCAAGTTAGCAACAGCTTCTTTCTCTTCAGCTTCGTCTTTCGCTTTGATAGACAAGTTGATAGAGCGAGATTTACGGTCTACGTTGATGATTTTCGCTTCAACTTCTTGACCAACTTCCAAGAACTTAGTTGCATCTTCAACGCGATCACGGTTGATTTCAGATGCTTTAAGTGTTGCTTCAACTTCGTGAGCTAACTTAACAGTTGCGCCACGAGCATCAACAGCAGTTACAGTACCTTTAACCAAAGCACCACGTTCGTTAGCAGCTAAGAAATCGTTGAATGGATCGCTGTTCAATTGCTTGATACCAAGGCTGATACGGTTGCCTTCAGCGTCTACAGAAAGGATAACCGCTTCAACAGTGTCACCTTTCTTGTAACGACGAATAGCTTCTTCGCCTTGCTCGTTCCAAGAAATGTCAGACAAGTGAACTAGGCCATCGATACCGCCTGGTAAACCGATGAAGATACCGAAGTCAGTGATTGACTTGATTGTACCTGAAACTTTTTCACCTTTGTCGTGGTTCTTAGCAAACTCTTCCCATGGGTTAGCACGAGTTTGTTTGATACCAAGAGAAATACGACGACGCTCTTCGTCCACTTCAAGAACCATAACGTCAACTTCGTCACCAATCTGAACAACTTTAGATGGGTGGATGTTTTTGTTAGTGTGGTCCATTTCTGAAACGTGTACTAAACCTTCAACGCCTTCAGCGATTTCTGCGAAACAGCCGTAGTCAGTTAAGTTTGTTACGCGAGCTTTAACGATAGAACCTTTAGGATAACGGCTCATGATCGCTAACCATGGATCTTCGCCTAATTGCTTAAGACCTAAAGATACGCGGTTACGCTCTTTGTCAAATTTAAGTACTTTAACAGTAACTTCTTGACCCACTTCAACCACTTCTGATGGATGCTTGATACGTTTCCAAGCCATGTCAGTGATGTGAAGAAGACCGTCAATACCGCCAAGGTCAACGAATGCACCGTAGTCAGTAAGGTTCTTAATCGTACCAGTAACAGTTTGACCTTCTTCAAGCTGAGCAAGAAGCGCTTCACGGTCAGCTGAAGATTCAGCTTCCATAACTGCACGACGAGATACAACAACGTTGTTACGTTTAGCATCAAGTTTGATAACTTTGAACTCTAACTCTTTACCTTCAAGGTGAGTTGTGTCACGGATAGGACGAGTGTCTACCAAAGAACCTGGTAAGAACGCACGAACTGGACCGATGTCTACAGTGAAACCGCCTTTAACTTTACCAGAGATAACACCAGTAACGATTTCGCCGTCTTCAAAGATTTTTTCAAGTTTAGTCCAAGTTTCAGCACGTTTCGCTTTTTCACGTGATAAAACAGTTTGGCCCATACCGTTGTCAAGTGCTTCAACAACAACATCAACGGTGTCACCAACTTGAACTTCAAGTTCGCGTTGTTCGTTTAAGAATTCAGCGCGGTCAACAACGCCTTCTGATTTAAGGCCAGTATCAACTGTTACCCAGTCAGAGTCGATGCTTACTACAACGCCTTGGATGACAGCACCCTTTTCAACGTTGAGGTTTAATTCGCTTTCTTCAAAGAGGGCTGCAAAAGATTCGGTCATGATATACCTGATAAAGTCAGCGGTCTTGGATCAGACAAGGCCGGTTTAGTTAAGCGTCTACATAGTCCGTATAGAACTGATCAAGCTATGCGTTCGCTGAATAGGTTTATTTCACGCGGTTAAGCGCGGCAAATAGCAAGCTTCTGATCGACATAAGCCGTCATTAATGCAAACACTTCATCAATGTTCAACTCAGAACTATCAATGATGTAAGCATCTTCTGCGGGCTTGAGCGGAGCAACTGTGCGCTCCATGTCTCGTTTGTCGCGAGCCTGTATATTCGCTAAAATGTCGCTTATTTTAGCATCCAGCCCCATACCCTGCAACTGTTTTACTCGTCTTTGTGCACGCGACTCTGCCGAAGCAGTTAAATAAATTTTAGCCTGCGCATTTGGAAAAATACTGGTCGCCATATCGCGTCCATCTGCAACCAAGCCTGGTGCTTGGGCAAAGGCATGCTGACGTGCAAGTAATGCTGTGCGCAATTCAGGTACTGCCGCAACTTTTGAGGCATATTCCCCCACACGTTCGGTACGTATGGTTTGCGTGACATCTTCACCATCAAGCAACACTTGTGTGCCATCTGGCTGGGTCACAAATTGAATATTGAGCTGTGTTGCAATGGCAACGCATTGACTCAGTTCAGTATCAAGTTGATCTAGCAAATTCTGCTTATGTAACGCCAAACCCAACAAACGATACAACGCACCAGAGTCGAGTAAATGAAACTGATAATATGCTGCCAATTTTGCCGCGAGTGTGCCTTTACCTGAACCGCTAGGGCCATCAATGGTAATAATTTGAACCGTCATGATGTTTCCAAAATGATTAAAGAGATTTTGCAAGTTTGGATAAACCAATTTTAATTGCAGTTTTCAACTGAGCGAGAATAATTTTACTCACAAATGGAACACGTACTTGTAACTCAATGCGATACGTGACTAAGGTTTTGTTATCCGCCACTTGCTGAAATTCAAGTGTACCCAAATGATGTTTGATCAATGGATTTTTAATGATTTTATATTCAATCCGCTGATTCGGTTCAAGCACGGTAATTTGCTCTTGCAAAGGTTTAATTGGCCCAATCCCCATACGACGCACCGAACCTACACCATCTGGACGTTCAGGGTCAGCAGAGTCTTTAATGCGCACCACTTGCATTGGTGCAAATGCAATATTATAAGTTGCATGTTTAGAAAGTAATTCAAATACTTGCGCAACTGGCGCATTAAATTCTTTTTTAATTTGAATAGCGTGCATGGTTTGCCCTGATGATGAATGCTATGTTGTGTTTGATTTAGTTTAACGCAAATCAAGCCTAAAACTCAGAACTGGTTTTGATCATGGAGGTCATTTATCAACTATTGCTGCTTTTGTTGTTTCTTTTGCGCACGGCGCATCTTAAAAAAATCACTCAACTGGGCTGAACATTGCTGCTCTAAACAACCTGATTGATACTCAAAAATATGATTGTAATAACCCGACTCTAAAAGCTTTCTGGCACTGATCAATGAGCCAGCTTTGGGTTCAGTTGCTCCAAACACTACTCGTTTAATTCGCGCGTGAATGAGCGCCCCCACACACATGGTACAAGGCTCCAGTGTGACATAAAGCGTGGCATCTTCAGGTAAACGATAATTTTGAATATGATCACATGCTGCACGGATTGCCACAATTTCGGCATGTGCGGTTGCGTCGTGTAAGGAAATAGGCGCGTTATAACCCGCGCCAATCACTTGATTTTGACTAACGATGACAGCCCCCACAGGAATTTCCCCCTGTGCTGCAGCCAAAGCAGCCTGCGCATAGGCAAGCTGCATCCAGTCTTCATCACTATAGTTCTGTTCTGACATTTAAATATGAGTAAAAATCAATACGAATTAAATAATCTCGTATTGTTTCAATAACTCATTCCAGCTTTCAATGCTCGTCACAGGTGGATTGTCTGCAAAAATGGTTTTGAGCTGCACTGGCCCATTTTGCTGCCAAGCTGGTGCAAGGTCTTTATCGACCAAACGTGCGCGCACACCTTCGACAAAATCTGCGTGGCGAATTTTCCAGTCTGAAATTTGCGTTTCCAGTTCAAACACTTCATTCCAAGCGTGAACCTTCTTACCCCATTGCCATAGTAACCACGTTAAAGCTGCTGTAGTTGGTGAACCTTTTTGCAAGTTTTCACTGGCTTGACGTAACCAATCGCTACGTGCATCGCTTAGACCAATGATGGATTCATAATCACTTTCAAAACTCACACCACGGCACACGCTTTGAATCATATCCAAAGAATTCTGTAGCGGCCCAGGCCCTACAGGACGGTGCATGCTGTTCAAGGTATCATCAATGGCACGGAAGTCACCTGCAGGGTAATGATTCCAGTCAATATTAATGACTTTTTCTAATACAGAAGCGCGTTGTGCATCACAAATATGGGTTGCCCAACCAATACCATACGCACCTGCAGCAGTCATAATTGAACCCGTTAAACCTGTGAACAAGCCAATCGCACCACGGTCAGCCAAGAAACGAGTTGCCCCTACATCTGGGTATAAACCAATGTTAATTTCTGGCATAGCTAAACGTGAATACGGTGTCACCAAACGGAATGGTGCAGCCATAAATAGACCTAAGCCACCACCCATGACATAACCTTCACCCCACACTAAAACAGGCTTGGCATAGTTATGTAGCAACAAGTCCAACGCATATTCTTGCTCAAAGAATTTATTGGCAGTTGCAACCTCATCATTAATGACAAGCTGACGTAATTTACGCACATCACCGCCTGCACAAAATGCTTTTGGTGTGGTCGAATCTAGCCAAATTGCTTTTACGCTATCATCGGTATGAAAGTCTTCAAATACTGCCAATAATGCAGAAACAATAGATTCATCTAAAGCATGCAAAGATTTTGGGCGATTCAAACGTACAATGCGCCAACCGTTATTTGCTTCTTCGACAATTAAATCCGAATGATATTCTTTAGAAATGGGAGAATGTGTCATGCGTCCAGCTGCCAGTCTATAGGCTCAATGCCATTTTGTTTAAGATAATTATTTGATTTTGAAAATACTTTACATCCAAAAAAACCACCGCGGTTTGCTGCCAATGGGGATGGATGCGCTGCCTTCAAAATCAGATGTTTATTTGGATCTATACGTTGTCCTTTACGTTGTGCATACGCGCCCCACAAAATAAACACAATATGCTCACGTTGTTGATTTAACACATCAATCACATGATCTGTAAAATCTTCCCAACCCTGCTTTTGGTGCGAGGTTGGTTGTCCTGCTTCTACCGTTAACACGCTGTTGAGCAGCAATACCCCTTGCTCTGCCCAATGCGTTAAATCACCGTGTCTTGGAATAGGCACACCTAAATCTGTATGTAACTCATGGAAAATATTACGCAAAGATGGTGGCAATGCAACCCCTCTTTGTACAGAAAAACTAAGTCCATGTGCCTGATTAGGTCCATGATAAGGGTCTTGCCCAATAATCACGACTTTCACCTGATCTAAAGGCGTGGTATTTAGAGCATTAAATATCAGTGAACTTGGTGGATAAATCACCTTATTCTGTTGTTTTTCCTGCAACAAAAAACCGCGTAGCGCATCCATTTGTGGACTCAATAAAAATTCAGCTAGATTGTATTTCCAACTCTCATCTAACTGAACTTTATTTAAGCTCGCATATTGCTGCTCAGTAAAAGACATACCGCTATCAATCCTTGTTGATGTCTAATGATGTGATTTAAAGTTTAACTTGTAACTCGACATTCGGGTTTTGGAATGTCATCCCCTGTTTTAATTTTTCATACATTTGTGGGTCTGACCATTCTGTCTGTACTTGCTCAGAGAAATGAATTTGATCCAGACTTAGCAATCCCATCTGCGCATTTTCAATATCTTCCAAAAAGCTTTGTGCATAGCCTGTATCAGTTTCATGTACAATCACAGAATAGACCTCTACATCACCTTCCCCATTTTGTGTGATGGTTGATGCCAAAACTTGTTGTGCCAAATAAAAGAAAATACGTGAAAACTGCTCTGCTGATGGCGATACTGGTAAAGATACCCAACGTGCGCTGAACGTTTTGCAGGCTTGAATATATGCAGGGTCATCCTGCTCCCAAAAACAAATGGCATGATCGAAGGCATCAAATAATTCTTTGATTACACCTTTAAGCAAACCAAAGTCATACACCATTTGTCCATGATCAAGTTTTGAAGCTTTCAGTAATAATTCTACTTTATAGCTATGACCATGAATCGAGCGCTTACAGCGGTCTGAAGTGCAATTACGCACAATATGCGCATTTTCAAACTTAAATAACTTTCGAATTAACATGGGTCTTAACGTCATCAAAATATTTGGGGGATATTCTTTTTAATTATAATGCAAAACGTGAACAATAAGCCAATTTTAGCCCGCAGATTGCCAGACAAAAATCGTAATGATCAGTTTCAGTACAGATATGCAATGCATTTGCATCCGAATAACAGCAACTAAGTCAAGGTTAATGCTAATACTTAAAATGGCGCCAGACTTCGCCCACTGACATTGACAGATTTTTCGCTACGCACCAAATCACTGCTAAATTGACGTTTGCGTTCGCCCAATACCACTTCAATTTTGGCTTTAAAATAATGGGATTGCACACCCAATAAACTTGTAAATTCATTGCGTATCGCGCTATCGACAGCTTGAAAGCCATCTAACTCCCACAAAGCATTTACATTGCTAAAGTGCTCTAAATTGGCATTACGACGATCAAGTAGATTTTGCACAGCAACCACATCCAATTTTTCATCAAAGCTCGCCAAAACTAAAGCAGGTGCGGTATTAATATTGATAGTGGTATCTCGTTTTGGCAAGGCACTCACATAAGGTGCAATTTGCTGATACTTCGCACCTTCAAAACCACGGACTTGTTTTAATTCTTCCGCACTATGAAACAAGCTATTGGGTGGTAAATAAGGAATTGGCAAACCTTGGTAATAACTCGACTCTGCACCCATGGCACCACTCGGTTCATCATCTGCATCTTGCCAATCAATCACAGCTTCACTTAATTGCGCAGGTAGCCCAACACGCTGCAATAATTTTTCAAAATATTTTTTTGCTTTTTCGTTTACTTGATCTTCGGTTGTCAGCAAACTATTTAGATTAAATTTCCCTGACTCATCTTGCAACACGCCCGATACATAACCATCTTCGACTGGAAATGGCGGCATCGGTTTTGCCCAACTTTCTTGCAAGTGATCGACTTGACCTGCATTTTCAGCATCATCTTGCAGTAATTCTGCAAAAAATACTTCAGCACTTTTGGTATATAACAATGCCTGATTTTGACGCATCAAATAGGCGGTATTTTCACTGGTGTACATTTGCCGCTTGGCAATGGTCGCTGCCAAAATCGTAGCTAAGGCAACCAACATCAAAATCGTAATCAAGGCAATGCCTTGTTGTGACTTGATGATGCTGCCTATGCGCTGAGTCGATTTTGAATACATTGCCATTGTGCCTTTAATTGTCTTTCTTCTTTAAAAAATCAGTCTGCAATAAGCTAAATATCCATTCATATTGCACGTCACGCACGGTTAAATTTATTTTTATTCCTTTCGGGAGTAGCCTTAATTGTTCAGTTTGCTGAGTATCAATACTGCTTTCAGGCCAACTACTTAATTCATTTGGATTCAATACCATAATCTCAAAGGCTTCGACTTCATCCAACATCACGCTCGACTCAGGCTGATCATTGCCCGTTTGATGCAAATTACGATATTTTAAACGATACAATTTTTTTTCATCGGCACGATATTGATATTCAACACGCTCATGGGGTGAAATACCCTGCTGCAAAGGATCGGTCACCCCTGTTTTACTGAAATTAAAGCGTCCATTTTGTAAAACTAAAGCAGGTTGTTGCTGCCCTTTAACATTGGCCGTTAATGGAACAGCCTGCATCGTGTCACGTAAAATTTGTTGATAGCTTTCTTGCAACTGCTCTAAATTGGCCTCATGCATCGCATTGCGGTCTTTGACTTTGGCGAGATAATCAAATACTTTCCAACCCAAAGCAGACAGCACTGCAAAAATTGCAATAGCGACTAGCAACTCAACTAAAGTGAAGCCTTTCTTTGTACTCATGATTGCTGCTCACGGGCATTAAAAAACACCAAAGAAGTCACGCCTGCTTCAACTTGTCCCGTGTCTTGATTGTACAAACTGATTTGAAGATCGACACGTTGCACATTTGGGCTAATGGTTGGCTGTGTAGACTTGTCAATTTGCCATGTTTCGCCTTGTTGGGTCACTTGCTTCGACTCTGTTCCACTTAACCATTGCCGATTCATTTCCATCAATGCCACTTCATTCAAAGCCACAAATTGTGCTTTGGTTCTTAAAATGGCATTGGCGGTGGATTGGGTATATTGCATCGCCACTTTGGTCATTGCCATAGCTGCTGTTGCAAAAATTGCCAAAGCCACCATAACTTCAAGTAGTGTAAATCCTTTAGCTTTCATGGATTTTTCCTAAATGATCGACCTCTATTTCCGCACCCACAGGACGCTGTTCTAAATAGAACTGAATACGCACAGGTTTGGCTTCACCATTGCCCAGCCAAATCAGTGCAGGCACATTACCTTGCAACAACTCACTGTTGTTAGCATTTGGATAGCTTTGTTCTAAAGATAAAATTTGGATAGAAACTTGTTCAGGTAAAGTTCTTCTTTTAAATTCGCTATAGCTTTGCCATTTTTGATTATTTTGTAGGCTTAATTGTTGTTCTGTGGCATAAGGCTGATATTCCAACACATCATAACGCGCAGGCGAAACATCGGTTGCTTGATGCAAATTGAGTGCAAAAATACGCGCTTGATCATTGGCTTCACGATTCAGCTTACGCAAATCCAATAAAAACACTTCCCGCGCCTGCATAGCTTTACGCTGATCAACACCACCGATATTCATTAAAACCAGCGATGCCATAATCGCCATAATGACTATCACCACCATCAATTCAATGAGCGTAAAACCGCGAACCGAAGATAGTGGTGTGTTCATAGCGTATTAATTCAATTGCTCGAAAGATTGTGCTTGTTTGGGCATCGCCAACGCTTGATCGATATAGGCCACACGTAAAGTATCCCGGGAACCTAAATAACGCTGATAGAAACTTGAGTTTAAAATGGCTGCCGCACCATGCGTAAGTGCCCAAATTGAAGCCAGATAATCACGCACTTCCATGTGACTATTAATAGATTCCAAATATTGTTCAGTCATACGGATAATGATGCGTAATCGGCTTTTACGAACCTGATATAGTTCACTAAACAACAAGCCAATGCCAACACCCGTTGTAGAAAGGCGTTCTTCAATTTGATGAAAAAGCACAGTACGTTCAGGATGATGTAAGTGATGCAGCATAAAAAATGCTAGATGTTCAGGAAACTGTTTTTCCGCATCTTTAATCATTTCTAGCAACATGCGCTCATTACGAATAATAAGCAACATATATAGTTCATCTTTACTTTGAAAGTGTTTATATAGAGTACCTTTGGCCAAATCCAGTTCTGCTGCCAAAGCATCAAGGGTCATTCCTGCTTCACCATTTTCCAAAAGCAACTGCTCTGCCACTTGGAAAATTAACGTTTCTCTTGCTCGAAACTGAGCCTGACGATCCATCTTCACCCGATAAACTCTCTTTTCACTATTCAATCAATGGAAATTTTTAATATCACCAGAACATTAAATTTTTGCATCATTCCACTATGCAAATTAATGTCCTTTGAGCAGGTTTTCAAAGTTTTGTGTTGTTATGAAAGCCATTTCCTCTAAGGACTTATCATATACATCACTTAGGGCTTTGGCTACATACGGAACGTATTTTGGCTCATTTGTCTTACCGCGATATGGCACAGGTGCCAAATATGGGCTGTCTGTTTCAATAAGCACACGATCTAAAGGCACTTGTTTGGCCACATCACGTAAATCTTGTGCATTTTTAAAAGAAACAATGCCCGAAAATGACACATAATAACCGCAATCTAGCACCGCTTTGGCTGTTGCCCAATCTTCAGTAAAGCAATGCAAAACGCCATGGGTCGATTTTTCAGCACGGATAATATCCACCGTATCTTGCTTGGCAGCGCGGGTATGCACTACAACTGGTTTCTTCACAGCTTGCGAGGCATGAATATGGCGCGCAAAACAGGCTTTTTGCTCCGCAACAAAATCGGTACTGTGAAAATAGTCTAGACCTGTTTCGCCCAAAGCCCAGACTTTGTCTGCTTGTGCTAAAGCAATCAGTTGCTCGGTGGTGGCACGCGCCATATTTTCAGCATTTTCACAAGGATGCACACCCACGCTATAACCAACATCGGCATGGCGTGCTGCAATTTTTGACAATGCAATATGATCGTCTAAATCGACAGAGATACCCATAATTTTAGACACACCCGCTAGGCGTGCCTGTGCAATTGCTGCATCTAAGTCACCATCATAAGGGCTTAAATCCAACATCGTTAAATGACAATGTGTATCTACAAACACGATTTTTTCCTAAAAGCAAACAACCTACATAGTGTAACTGTTACGGTTGTCAGACTTAAGCCCCGCAAGGATTCTTTCGGCTTCAGATTTGTAATAAACGCCTTTTTCACCGCTCAGTTGAATGCCAAAGCCCTGCAATTTGATGCCGTTTTGCTTTTGCGAAATCCAGATGACTTTTCCTGTAAGTGGAATTTTTTGTGATTGTTCAGGCAAAGTTGCAAGCACGAAGATTTCTTCACCCATTTTTACAGGTTGTTTTGAGGGTACAAATAAGCCACCGCCCACAACGTATGGCATATAACTTAAATATAGCGTTTCGACATCAGGAATATTGGCCTGAATAATACCGCCCATACGTGGTTGCATCATGTTCCCCTTAAATATTCATCAACTTAATACATAATTGATCAAGCACTAGATTACTTTGCACGTTTTGCTCAAGCATTGGCTTGGCTTGCTGTAATTCTGCATATAAACCAAACAGACTTTCTAAGTCATATTGTTCAGCCAAATGCTGCAAAGCGGTGCTTAAATCCAAATTTTTAATACTTTGATTTAGCTTGACACAAATTAAATCACACAACAAGTATTCAAACATCTGACTAAAATCAGTAAAGCTCAGCGCCTTGTTCCACTTGGTTGCGATTGCCATCGGCATATTTTTTTGCGTCACCAGTTTATACCAGTCTTTCAGAAAATCTGTACGCTGTTCCAGCCATTCTGCCTGTGCCAACTGCAAAGCCTGCAATGGCATTTGATTAGACAAATTCATCAACAATTGCTGTTTGTTCGCATCTAAATCGGGCAAATGCTGCTGCAAATATGCCGTAGCCTGTGCAGCATCAATACGGTCTAAAGCAAAATGCTGCAAACGGCTACGAATGGTTGCAGGTAATTTAAGATAATGATCTGCCAGCGAAATAATCACGATGCGATCACCCGGTTCTTCGAGGGTTTTCAGCAACGCATTGGAAGATGCAATATTTAAGGCTTCAGCAGGTTCAATCACAATTACCCGCCAGCCATCTACCGTTTGCTGGACAAAAGGTAATAAATCACGGATCTTCTCGATCTTAATTTTCGCGTTTTGCTTTTTATTCTCTTCATCGGTGCTGATATAGACATAATTCGGATGTGTATCTGATTTTAACCACTGACAACTGCTACATTCACCACAAGGCTGTGACTGCACATCACGCTGTTGGCATAAAATCCAAGCCACAAATTGCTGTGCAAAGGCTTCTTTACCACAACCCTGTTTGCCAAAAAACAATAAACCATGCCCCATTTTGGGAAATCGCCCTGTCAGGTTTTCCCAAACTTGTTGCTGCCAAGGATATACTTGTCCAATTACATCACGTTGCATGGTCGGTGATTCACTTACTCAAAATGGGCAATATCCATTGCATTTAAACGGTCTAAGTCTGCTTGGGTATCTACACCCGGTGGTAAATTGGCTTCTGCAACTGCAATGGCAATACGATGTCCATTTTCCAAGACACGCAATTGCTCTAGGCTTTCCAGCTTTTCCAATGTTCCCATTTCCCAAGTCACATATTCTTGCAGCAATTCCACACGGTACGCATACAAACCTAAATGGCGATACGCATGTGCATGCAATTGTGGTGTCGCTGCTTTCGCACCATCGCGGTCATAAGGAATCGTGGCACGGCTAAAATACAAAGCCTGGTTGTGTTTAGACATGACCACTTTAACAATGCTGTCGCGAGTAAATTCATCTAGTTGCTGAATCGGCTCACATAGCGTAGACATCGAGCATTCAGGTTGAGCTTCTAACAACTGCGCCACTTGTTGCACCAATTGCGCAGGCAAAAGTGGCTCATCGCCCTGCACATTGACGATAATATCGTTTTTATCCCAACCTTTAATGCGCGCCACTTCACTTAAACGATCTGTACCTGATGGATGGTCTGCCGAAGTCAGCACTACATCTACGCCTTCGGCACGGCATAATTCTGCAATACGAGCATCATCGGTCGCCACACACAAGTCATCAAAACCTGCCACTTTTTTTGCCTGATCAACCACATGTAAAATCATGGCACGACCATGAATTTCCAGTAAAGGTTTGCCTGGCAGGCGTGAACTGGCATAACGTGCAGGGATAACAATGTGCTTCATAATTTTCCTTATCATGGTCTTTCAGGCAGGTTTAAACCCAATTGTTTCAATTGTTGATGTAAGGTGACATAGCAGGCCAATGACAATACTGCATCTACAGGTACAACCCAAATTTCACGCTGAAAATCTGGATATTGTTTTAACAGAGGCAATAACTTTACTGCATCTTTTTCTGTGGTAATAATCGGTTGCGAATCTTCAAACTGCAAATCGGTAATTTCATAGTCATGGTGGTCTGGAAACTCATGGCATTGAAATTGGGTCACACCCATCGACTCTAAAGTTTTATAAAACCGCTCAGGAAAGCCAATGCCCACGACAGCATAAAAATTTTGGGTCGGATCAAAAATTAATTCTTGTGCGGGATGCAATAAGTATGGCGCTGCAACGGCCAAATGCATATTTAATTCAGAACTCGGTTGCGCTGCATGTTCAATCACCGTGGCATGCTCTAATCGAGATTTTGGTTCACGCAAATAACCTTCGGGCAATATTTTCTCGTTACCCAAACCACGATTATTATCTAAAACAATCCATTCCAATTGACGGTTTAAAGCCAAATGCTGCAAACCATCATCACTAATAATTAAATCCAATTCATGCTGTGCAAGTAACAATTCAATACTTTTTTGACGATTTGGCCCCACAGCCATCGGTACGCCTGTAGATTGCACAATCAAAGTCGGTTCATCGCCCACTACGTCAACATTAGCGTCAATGCTGACATAGGCTGGAAATGGGCCTTTTCCGCCATAACCACGGCTAATCACGCCAACACGAACATCTAAACTTTGTAGATATTTGACCAAGTGAATCAGCAAAGGGGTTTTGCCGCTGCCACCCACAGTAATATTGCCAATCACCATCACAGGTACGGGCGCGGTATAAGCGGTTTTAATACCTGAACGATATAAGTTTTGATTGAGCAAACTCACGCCACGGTACAATAAAGACAAGGGCCTAAGCACAACCAGCCATTTGGCTTGTTGCTGCCAAGCGTCCTGAATAAATTGTGCCAAAGCCATGAGTTAATGTTCCTCGAAGTTACGCTGATGCAACTGAAAGTACGCGCCTTTTTGCGCCATGAGTTCCTGATGAGTACCTTGTTCTAAAATACGTCCCTGATCCATCACTACAATACGGTCAGCATTTTCGATGGTAGATAAACGGTGTGCAATGACAATGGTGGTACGGTCTTGCATAGCCGCATCAAATGCACGTTGAATAAAGTATTCAGATTCATTGTCTAAAGCACTGGTGGCTTCATCTAAAATTAAAATTGGTGCATTTTTTAAGATTGCACGTGCAATGGCAATACGTTGTCGCTGACCACCCGACAAATTCAAGCCTTGCGCACCTAATGCTGTGTCGTAGCCTTGCGGTAAAGCCATAATAAAGTCATGTGCATAAGCCGCTTTGGCTGCAGCAATCACTGCTTCATCACTCGCACCTTCAAGCTGACCATAGGCAATATTTTCACGCACCGTACGGTTAAACAATACCACTTGCTGATTGACCATAGCAATTTGTGAACGCAGGCTATTCAGCTCAATGTCACGAATATCCTGCTGATCAAACAAAATTTGCCCTGAAGATACTTCCTGAAAACGTACCAACAGATTGACCAATGAGGTTTTACCCGCACCTGAACGCCCAACTAAAGCCACAGTTTCACCTGCTTTGACATCCAGATTAAAATCATGAATGGCATGATGCCCATCGGAATACACCAAATTCACATTCTTAAATTGCAAATTACCTTTTAAGTCTGGTGTAAGCGTCCCGTGATTATCTTCTTCAGGCATATCGAGCAATTCAAAAACCGAATGCGCCGCTGCCAAACCGCGTTGTAATTTTTCATTAATATCGGTAAGGGCTTTAATTGGTTTGCTCAACATACCTGCGGCAGTAATGTAGGCTACAAACTCGCCTGCTGAAATATCACGTAGAATTTCTGGGCGTAAGGCAATCCAGATAATAATTGCCAAAGCAATGGACATAATGAACTGCACCACAGGGCTGTTCAATTGCTGCACTGCCACCATCTTTAAACCACGACGCAGGTTTTCTAAAGAGTTTTCTTTAAATCGGCTTTGTTCATAGGTCTGACCACCAAAACCTTTGACGACCAAATTACCATTCACCGTTTCTTGCACCACGTGGTTTACATCCCCCATGGTGTCTTGTACTTGAATAGATAAACGACGCATGCGTTTTGCAGCTTTACGAATCAGCAAGCCAATTAATGGGCCAAATACCAATATACATAAGGTCAAACGCCAGTTGGTATACAGCAAATAGCCGAGCAAGCCGAGTGTAATCAAACCCTGTTGTACCAATGTACGCAGCGATTCTGTAGATGCAGCGGTCAACTGCTCTACGTTATACATAATTTTGGCAGT
The DNA here is from genome assembly GCF_056431365.1 of Acinetobacter seohaensis. Lineage (NCBI taxonomy): Bacteria > Pseudomonadati > Pseudomonadota > Gammaproteobacteria > Moraxellales > Moraxellaceae > Acinetobacter > Acinetobacter seohaensis. The sequence continues at coordinate 86,338 of NZ_JBWKMK010000022.1, read as the reverse complement.
AATGTGCCCACTGGTATTATCTAAGTAATACTGTGCAGGTAAACGCAGCAATTTAGCAAAGACTTCCTGACGGATATTGAATACCAAATTACGTGAAATCACTGCGGTATAGTAACCGCCAATAAAAGTTCCCAAACCACGGAAAAACATCAGTGCAATGACTAATAGCGGAAATAGTGTGGTGAAAGATTGGTCACGCTCCTGAATGGCATTAATAATTTTTTCCAAGAGTTTTGCCACAGATACTTCTGTGGCTGCATTAATGGCGAAACCGATAATCACCAAGATTGCTAAGCCCCAAAATGGGAGCAAATATCTCAGAAGACGGCGATAGACCTGTAAATCCTTCTTCACTAATAACCTCGAGTTGGGACTTTCGTACTGATATTGATGTTGACGAAACCAAGTTGTCCTGCGATATCCATCACTCGAATCACATCTTGATGAGTGGCTTTGGCATCTGCAGCAATGATAAACATTAAATCACGTCGATCTTGAGAAATTTGTTTAATTGCTGTGCTTAAATCTGCCACTTCCTTAGTCGAAAGTGCCTGACCATTGACAGAATAATGCCCTGAAGAATCTACCACCACTTCAATTTTATGTTCATAAGATTTTGGTGGTACACCTTGCGCATCTGGCAAAGTTAAATTCATACGGCTAAATTGGTTAAATGTGGTCGAAAGCAACAAAAACACCAAGATGAACAGCAAACAGTCAATCATTGGGGTCAGGTTAATATGAATATCTTCAACTTGCGAGCGTTTGAATTTCATAAACTCACCTTAGCTTACTTTTTTCACATCTTGCACATCCGCATCAAGCTGATGAGGTTGACTCTGATGAAATAATCCTGCGTGAAACAAAGTCGCTTGCTGCTCTAACTCAGCAGTATATTCTTGCACCAAACGCTGAAAATAACGATAGGCAAATAAGGCTGGAATTGCAATTAACATACCTGCAGCAGTGGTAATTAAGGCTTTAGAAATCCCTGGAATCATTAAGGTTGGATTACTTGCACCCACATCAATCACTAAAAATGATTCAATAATCCCAAGCACTGTACCCAATAAACCCAATAATGGCGCAACTGCACTGAGCGTACCCAAGAAGTTGATATTTTTTTCTAAATAACCAATTTCTTGTGAAGCTGTCGCTTCCATTTGTGCACGCGCATAGTGTTCTGATTGTTGTTTGTTACGCGCACCCGCCTCAAAAATACGGCCTAATGTACTGTTTTTTAAGTTGGCACTTTGATTCAGTTGTTGCAACACAGTCGCTAAACTTTGCCCGCGGTTGAGCAACAACGCATTGGGCAAAATACCTGCTCTCTTTAAACGCATAAAACGCTCAATGGTAATTGCAACGGTAAATACCGAGCACAACACCAACGGCAGCATCAGCCAGCCACCTGCTTTTACCAATTCCCACATTCGCTTTTCCCCAATAAAATACGAATTAAAATTAATCGGACAGGCAAATATTTAAAATACCATCCAGCTCTTCCAGAGAGTGATAACTGATGGTCAATTTGCCCTTACCTTGCTTGTTATAATCAATTTTAACATCTGCACTAAAACGCTCAGAAAGACGTTGCGTGAGTTGTTGAATATCAGGCGCAATAGCCGTTTTCGGCTTTTCTTGTTTTGGCGCATTAAAGTCACGTACCAACTGTTCGGTTTGACGTACCGATAAATTCTTTTCAATTACATGCTGCGCGACTTTGAGCTGATCTTTAGCTTTCAAAGTTAAAATAGCACGTGCATGACCCATATCTAGCAAGCCTTGCTGCATCAACTCTTTAACAGGCTCAGCCAAAGTGAGTAAACGCAATAAATTACTGACCGTGGTACGTGCTTTACCTACTGTTTCGGCAATTTCTTGATGACTCAAGCCAAACTCATCGTGAAAGCGTTGCAGCGCCATTGCCTGATCAATCGGATTAAGATCTTGGCGCTGAATGTTTTCAATTAATGCCAAAGCAATCGCGACCTGATCGGTCAAATCACGCACAATTGCTGGAATTTCAGTTAAACCAGCCAACTGTGCAGCACGCCAGCGACGTTCACCTGCAATAATTTCATAAGGATGTAGTTCGTCATCAATAGGACGAATCACAATTGGCTGCATTACACCATGTTTTTCAATAGATGCCGCCAGTTCCTGCAAATCTTGTTCTTGAATAAAACGACGCGGTTGATATTCACCACGTTTTAATAAATTGACATCAATTTGTTTGAGCTGACCATGATCTAAAGATTGCACTTCAAGTTGTAATTTTTCTTTCTGGATTGACCCCAATAAGGCATCCAAACCACGACCTTTGGCTAATCCGCGTTTTTTTGTGGTCATGCTTTACTTCCTTTTTTCACTTTGCTTTTTTTCAACATTTCAGCTGCTAAATTCAGGTAGGCAACTGCACCCTTCGAGCTTTTTTCAAAATAAATGACGGGTAAACCGTGTGCGGGTGCTTCTGCCAAGCGTACATTACGCGGAATCACGGTATCGTATAATTTTTTACCAAAATAGTGCGATAATTCTTCAGACACGTCACGGGTTAAGGCATTGCGCGCATCATACATGGTGCGTAATACACCAATAATTTCTAAATCAGGATTGAGTGCTTGTTGAATACGGTCAATGGTTTGCGTCAGGTCAGCCAAACCTTCAAGTGCATAATATTCGCACTGCATTGGAATGATTACACTTTGCACTGCTGCTAAAGCGTTTACTGTAATTAAGCTTAAACTTGGTGCACAGTCGACAATAATATAATCAAAGTCTTTGGCAACTTCTTGCAAGGCATTGCGCAAAATAAACTCACGCCCCTCTTGCTCAGCAATCACCAATTCAACCCCAGCCAAATCACGATTGGCACCCAAAACTTTATAACCAACTTCTGCCTTGCTAATTGCAGTTTCAATCGGCACTTCGCCCAACAATACATCGGTCACTGAATACAGCAAATCATTTTTTTGAATGCCTGAACCCATGGTGGCATTGCCTTGTGAGTCCATATCGACCAATAAAATGCGCTTTTTCAAAACAGCCAAAGATGCTGCCAAATTTACTGCGGTTGTGGTTTTTCCGACACCACCTTTTTGGTTCGCAATCGCAATAATTTGTGCCATGATCACCCCAGTCCTTTGAAAATTAGATACGTTTTAATAAAAGTAAATGACGTTGTTCGTCTAAGCGCGGAACTTTAAGCTCGATAATTTCACAGCTGAATTCATCTTTCAATGCCTCTACTTCATCGGCAGGAATCAAACCTTTCATAGATGCAATAATACTTTGCTCATGCATAAATGGTTTTGACGCGGCTACAAAGTCAGTTAAAGATGCAAAAGCACGACTGGTAATTACATCAAACTGACCTAACTCGCGGATGCTGTCTTCATTTTCAACACGGGTCTGAACTGCCACGACGTTTTTCAGTTTTAAATCGGCAATAAACTGTTTTAAGAAACGAATCTTTTTACCATTCGAGTCCAATAACACGCAATCGCGCTCAGGCTGACACAAGGCAATAATCATGCCCGGCATACCACCGCCAGTACCAATATCCAGTAAACGACCTGCAGGCAAATCTTTGAGGATGCTCAGACTGTCTAGCAAATGCTTCACTAGCATTTCTTTCGGGTCACGAATTGCAGTGAGGTTGTACGCTTTGTTCCATAGCACCAAAGCATCTTGGTATTTGAGTAATAAATTTAAAGCCTCATCACTGAGCTCTAAACCTAAAGCCTGACTACCTTGCTTGAGTTCCTGAAAAAACGAATGCATCACAATTCACATCTCGAAAAAGTTAATGGAAGTATACCGATTTATAGTTGCAGTCATAGGGGCGAATGCTTAGTGAATATGCACTTAAGCGTACACACCCTGCTGAATTTGTTGATCTAGCGCATTTAATCGTTCAGGAGTGCCAACATCCACCCAAACACCTTGCAATTTCTGTGCAGAAATTTTTTCTTGCTGCATGGCCTGTTTGAGCAATGGCGCAAGCGGACGTTTGCCCGATTCCAAACCGTTAAACATTTGCGGATGCATCACCGCCACGCCACTATAAGTTAGATTTTCACCTGAGCGTGCTTGCTCAAAAGTATAGGCTTTGTTTGCAGCCAAAGTGAAATCACCTTGTGGATGCTGCACGGGATTTTCCACCAAAACCAAATGTGCCAAGTCATCTTGAAGCTGCACATTTAATAATGGTGCAAAATCCATGGTGGTCCAAACATCGCCATTCACCAATATAAAAGGTTCATTGCCCAATAATGGCAACGCATTGATGATGCCACCTGCAGTTTCTAAGCCTTCGCCTTCATGCGACCACAAAATTTTCACACCAAACTGAGAACCATCACCCAAAGCATCTGCAAGTTTTTCACCCAACCATGCCGTATTGATGACAATTTCCTGCACACCCATCTTTTGTAATTTTTCGATGTGCCACACAATTAGAGGTTTTCCACCGACTTCCAATAAAGGTTTAGGCGTATGCAGTGTTAAAGGACGCATACGATTGCCCATTCCTGCGGCAAGAATCATGGCTTTCATTTAGGCAACCACCTCATACTGACCATATTTAGCAGTAAATTTTGGCATTACTGTCGTGTGAATAAAGTGCATAAATGGTTGTAATTCTGGATAAGGTTTACTTTCTTCAAGTAAATACCACATTACGCGCGGTAAATCCTTGAGATAACCCGATTTACCATCACGCTCAAATAAACGCACAAAAATACCTAAAATTTTGATATGACGCTGAATCGCCATCATATCGGCATCTTTTTTAAATTGTTCAAAATCACGGTCTTGCTTAGATACTTCTGGCAACAAGTCATAGAACATTTTAAACCAACGATACACATGCTCAGCATTCCACTGCACATAAGCATCACGGGTAATCGAAATTAAATCGTATGTATCTGCACCAATGACCGCATCCTGAAAATCAATCACACCAAGCTCGGTGTCCTCACCAACTTTCATTAAGTTACGACTATGAAAATCACGATGCACAATCACTTGCGGCTGTGCCACAGCTGCATTGGCTAAAATAGCAAAAGTACGTTTAATTAAGGCACTTTCTTCTGCGCTTGGCTGAATCTGTAAGGCAGGCAATAACCAATCGGTGAGCAATTCCATTTCACTGATGAGTTTGTCATAGGAATACTCAGGGAAATGTGCAGTGCCATCAATATCTTGTAATTGAATTAACTGCTTAAAGCACTGCGCATAGTAGTCATCTACAGTCTGATCATTCAGCAAGGTAGATAATAAGACATCACCAAAATCTTCAAGCAACAAAAAGCCTTGTGTCAGGTCTTTAGCTACAATTTTTGGCACGCGCACGCCATGGGCAGCAAAAAATTCATCAATCGTCACAAAAGGACCACAATCTTCTTTTTCTGGTGGTGCATCCATGAGCATAAATGTTTTATTATTCAACTTGATTCGTGCGTAACGACGAAAACTTGCATCGCCTGCTAAAAAATGAGTTTCAAATTGATCTGAACCAAGTACAGATGTTATCCATGTTTGTATCAATTGTTCGCGTTGTGTATTCATTTGCAATAAATTCTAATACAGGCTGAGTTTTTAAAGTGCTAAGTGTAGCTACTTCTGCGCTTTTTCTCTATGATGCGACAATAATTAATTGCGATTAAGCATTCTTGGTTGATGAGATAAATGAAGCATCAGTTTAAATTTAATCCTTTAGCGACTGCGGTCTTAACTCTGTTATGTGGTCACTCTGTTTCCAGCTATGCGCAGACCACAGATCAGACTTCATCTGTCACAAATCTCAATAACCAGCAGCTTAAACACACCATTCAGGAAACTTATCCTGGGCAGCAGTTCTTTGAGCAATATTATGTTGATAAAGCTGCACCTGAAGCACAACAACAATTTAGGCACACTCAAAGTTCTGCCTATTGTGAAGGTGCATGGCTAACGCCAATCAGCTCAGGTACTGTTGCGGTAGATGCTGCAAATGCCACTTCTACAGTGACTGCCGATTATGGGCACTATGACCCAAATGGTGATTCAGTCTTAGAAGGCAACGTGGTGATTGACCAAGAAGGTCGTCAAATTCGTGCCGATAAAATTACCATTGATCAAACTCAGACCTTTGCCAAAGCCGAAGGTCGGGTACAAATGGCGCAAGCGGGTTTACTGGCGCAAAGTGATGAAATTAATTACAACCTAAAAACCCAGCAAGGTGACTTAAACAACAGTTTTTATATTGCCGAAGAACAACATGCACACGGCATGGCAGAAAAAATTGCACGCACCTCAACCAATACCATGGTACTCAATAACGCCACCTACAGCACCTGCCCACCCGAGCAAGCGCCAACCTGGAAAATTCAAGCCAACGAAATTAAGCTCAATCAGGAAACTGGACGCGGTGAAACACGCGGTACAAAACTATATGTAAAAAATGTACCGGTCATGGCTGTGCCTTATTTTAACTTTCCGATTGACGACCGCCGTACCACAGGTATTTTGACGCCTAGTTTTGGCTTTACCAATGATGGTGGTGTCGAGCTGTCTGTGCCTGTGTATTTAAACCTTGCACCGAATTTTGATGCAACCGTTAGCCCGCGTTATATTGCCGATCGTGGCGCGATGCTAGAAGGTGAATTCCGTTATTTAACTGAAAATTTTGGTTCAGGTAAAATTTGGGGCGGTTATTTAGCATCGGATGCCAAATATGATGACCAAGACCGTAAAGACTTACATTTTTTACACGGCTGGCAAATCAACGAACAATTTTCAACCAACTTAGAATATAACTATGCATCGGACAAAGACTACTTTGCCGATTTAAATAACAACCCGAACTCTAAAACCGACCTAAATTTACGTCGTGCTTGGGAGTTGAATTATCGTAACGGCATACCGGGTTTAAAAGCACAGCTCAAAGTTGAAGATTTCCAAACCCTGGATAAGACGATTCCATCTGTGGATCGCCCTTATGCACGCCTACCACAATTTTTATTGAACTATAAAACGGGCAATCCTCAAGGCTTCCAAGTCGAATTTAATAACGACACAGCTTACTTCAAAAAAGATCTAGCTGCGCAAGATGGGGAACCAAGTGGTACGCGTATTTATAATGACTTTGCAGTGCGTTACAACTACCGTAACCCGTGGTCATTTGTGATTCCAGAAGTATCGTTACGCAACATCAACACCTTCTATGATAAAGAAACTCTAAGTACAGACACGGATAAATCTTCAAGTAAAAGTGAGTCGGTTACTGTTCCGCAATTCACTTTAGACACAGGGATTACCTTTGAAAAAGATGGTCGCTTCTTGCAAGCCATTACCCCGCGCGCGTTCTATGCCTATGCACCGTACCGCAATCAAAACGACCACCCAAACTTTGACTCTGCAACAGCTTCGATTAATTATGACCAGTTGTTCAGTCCAAACCGTTTCTATGGTCATGACCGTTTAGAAGACAACAACTTTTTGTCTTTGGGTTTAAACTATAGCCTATTTGATGAAATTGGTTTGGAACGCCTTAGAGCAGGAATTGGTCAAAGTTTTTACTTTGAAGATCGTCGTGTCACGCTGGATAATACCGAAGACGAATTTAATACGGAAAACCGTACTGGGCCAATTGTTAGCCTAACCAGTCAGCTAAGCCAAAACCTTAGTGTAGGTGCCAATGCTGCATGGATGTCAAATGGCGACAATGCACAGCGCAGTGTCAATATGCTTTACACGGGTGATCAAGGCAACTTATATAGCTTTGGTTATATTAACCGCCGTGTTATTCCAAACCGTCAAGATCATTATGATCAAGTCGTGGCATCGTTTATTCAACCTATTCACAACAACTGGCGTATTTTAGGTCATGCGCAATACGACCTAGACCATAGCGTCGCCCGTGAATATTTGCTAGGTGTGAACTATGAGTCGTGCTGTTGGGGCATCTCAGTCTATGGTCGCTCTTACTATAACGACTTGGATGATGTGACGGATGCGGGCGTTAAACCCAAACGTGCCATTATGGCAGAGTTAAATTTAAAAGGTTTAGGCAGTTTCAATAATAAACTTGCATCTTTACTTGAAAACCGTATTTTAGGTTTTAATAAAATTAATCAATCTTGGACACAACGTTAATGAAAACAGAACAGTTAAAACGATTTTTAAAAGCATCAACCTTAGCACTTTGCATGACAGCAGCGCTGCCTGCATTTGCTGCGAATGATCAAATTGTGGCTGTAGTTGACAATAGTGTCATTTTAAAAAGTGATTTAGCGCAAAGCGTGGTTGAACTCAAACAACAACTTGAGATGCAAAAGCGCCCTGTTCCACCACAACACATTTTAGAACAACAAGCTTTAGAACAACTGATTGTACGCCAAGCGCAATTAGAGCAAGTCAAACGCTACAACATTAAAGCTGATGAAAAATCTTTAAATGAAGCAGTTTTAAAAGTTGCACAGCAAAATGGCGCAAACAGCCTAGAAACTTTTCAGCAAAAATTAGATAAATCTGCACCAGGCAGTTATGCGTTTTTACGTAACCGTATTGCTGAAGATTTGGCAATGAATCGCTTACGTCAGCAAGTCGTAATGTCACGTATTCAAATTAGCGACCAAGATGTTGATAATTTCCTGAAAACACCACAAGGTCAGGCTGCCTTAGGCAATCAAGTACATATTTTGCATGTGCGTGTTTCTGGAGCAGAAAATGCCGCACAAGTTGCGCAACAAGTCAAAGCTGAATTGGCGCAGAACAATGACATTCAAGCCATTAGTAAAAAATATACAGGCAATGGTGTAACCGTTCAGTCTGCAGACATGGGTTTACGTAACTTGACCGATATTCCCGCGGAACTTGCTGCACGTATTACGCCATTAGATGTGGGGCAAACCAGTGAACTGATTGAAGTCCGTGATGGTATTCATGTCGTAAAATTACTGGAGCGCAAAAGTACTGAGCAACGTGCACTAGTTCCACAATATCAAACTCGACATATCTTGATTCAGCCAAGTGAAGTCGTAAGCCCTGAAAATGCGAAACACATGATTGACAGTATTCACAACCGTTTAAAAGCGGGTGAAGACTTTGCAACCTTAGCAGCGACGTTCTCTAATGACGCTGGCTCTGCACGTGATGGCGGCAGTCTAGGCTGGGTGAATCCTGGCGTGATGGTGCCAGAATTTGAAAATCAAATGAAAAATACTGCAAAAGGTGAAATTAGCGCACCATTCCAAACCCAGTTTGGTTGGCATGTACTGCAAGTGACCGATACACGCCAGCAAGATATGACTCGTGAATACCAAGAACGTATGGCACGTCAAATACTAGGTGAACGCCAGTTTGATACTGAATTGGATAGCTGGTTACGTGAAACACGTAACAATGCTTTTGTAGAAATTAAAGACCCAAGCTTAGACCGCAAGAAAAACTAAGCTTAAGTTTTCTGCTATTTCCAAAATTAAAACCAGTGTAGCAACACTGGTTTTTTATGCTTTTTTACCATATGCACTTCATCTTAGCCACTACCAAAATACGACTTTGATAAAAAAACCATAGACATAAAAAAACCTCTCATTTCGAGAGGTTTTTTAAGAAGATCAATTAACGGTTGTTATCGTCTTCTGAAGATTCTTCAAATTTAGAATCGTTGTCAAAACCGCCTGTTGCTTGACCGCCACCGAAGCCACCTTGACCGCCGAAGCCACCTTGACCACCAAAGCCGCCGCCTTGACCGCCAAAGCCACCTTGACTACCGAAGCCGCCGCCTTGACCACCGAAGCCGCCTTGACCGCCAAAACCACCACCTTGACCACCGAAGCCGCCTTGACCACCGAAGCCACCACCTTGACCACCGAAGCCACCGCCTTGACCGCCAAAGCCTGCGGCTTGACTACCAGCAGGTGCACCAGCAGGACGTGGATTACGTGCAGGAACAACTGTAGAAATTGCATGTTTGTAAACCATTTGGCTTACTGTATTTTTTAATAAAACAACATATTGGTCAAAAGATTCAATATGGCCTTGTAGCTTAATACCGTTCACAAGGAAGATAGAAACAGGAATACGTTCTTTACGGAGAGAATTCAAGAACGGATCTTGTAAAGTTTGACCTTTAGACATGTTATAACTCCAAAAATAATTAAAAATCAGCGCAAAAACTATCTCTATTTTTCAATTAAAAATTATAAAAAAGACAGTAGGTAAATTTTGCTTTATCCGTAACAGTTTCGCAAGTCTTCTTGAGCCTGCTTTATCGTAAAATATGTGTGAAATTTATGCGATTCTTGCAACGATCTGAGCCAAGTATATTGACGTTTCGCGAGTTGTCGTGTCGCGAATAGCGCCTTGTCCTCCATTTCCTGCATTTTTTCGCGACTTTCATCACCGTTTTGCAAAAACTCTAAAGCTTGACGATAGCCAACTGAACGCATAGAGGGTAAATTAGCATCTAAATCGTAATTTTCAATAAGATGTCGCACCTCATTCAAAAAACCCATTTCCCACATAATCTCTAAGCGTTTTTGAATACGCTGATGTAATTCTACCCGATCAGGCATCAAAGCGTGGTTATGAAAAGTGTAACGATATGGTACATTTTTGGGTTGTTCTGCCTGAAGCTGGGTAATTGGCGTTCCTGTTAATTTATAAACTTCTAGTGCACGAATAATACGTTGTTTATCTGACACCTTAAATTTTTCACCCGCCAGTGCATCTACTGCACATAACTCTGCATAGACCGCTTCCCAACCTTCGCGTGCAGCTTTATCTTCAATTTCTGCACGGACGTCGTAATTGGCACTGGGTAAATTGGAAGATAGTCCTTCAAGCAAAGCTTTAAAATACAGCATAGTTCCACCCACTAAAATTGGGGTTTTGCCACGTGCGTGCATATCATCAATTAAGGCGCAGGCATCTTCCACAAACTGCGCAGCAGAATAAACTTCAAGCGGGCTAATAATATCAATCAAATGATGCGGATAACGCGCCTGTTCCACTTTAGTTGGTTTGGCTGTACCAATGTCCATATCTCGATAAACCAGCGCAGAATCGACTGAAATTAGCTCAAAATGACCTAATTCATAGAGTTCACATGCCAAAGCAGTTTTACCACTTGCAGTTGGTCCCATTAAATTGATGACCGGCAATTGTTTTGACATGTAACACTACTCTCCTCGAGCAAAAAGTTTATCTAATTGAGCCAATGGAAAAGCACGCCATGTTGGACGACCATGATTACATTGGCTGGCAAATTCAGTTTGTTCCATTTGACGTAACAAGGCATTCATTTCAGAAAGACTCAGCATCCGATGTGCACGCACCGCGCTATGACACGCCATACCCGCCAAAATATGATCACGTTTTTGCAGTAATGCCTGCGCTTCATCATTTGGGTCTAAATCATTCAGTAATTCAGGAATCAACTCTGCAAAATCTGCTTTATGCAAAATGGCTGGCACACCGCGCACAATGACTTGCTCATCGCCATATTGGTCAACATCCAAACCTAAACGTGCCAATTGTGGTTTTAAATCATCTACACGCATGGCCTGCATACGACTAATGCTGATGACTTTGGGAATGAGCAATTGCTGCGAAGTCCAAAACTCTGGTTTATCCCACGCAGCTTTCATCTGCTGTAAAACGATACGTTCATGTGCGGCATGCATATCGACAATAATCAAACCTTCGCTGTTTTGCGCCAGAATATAAATACCGTGCAATTGTGCAATCGCAATTCCAAGCGGGTGTTCATCTACAGCTGTCGTCGATTCATACGCTACGCTAGTTGAATCTTGAGAGTCGACATCACGTAAAGGTGCGAGATAGCTTTTTAAGGCATTATTCAGTTGTTTCGAGCCTTGATAACTGCCTTGCATCGCTTGGCCGTATTGCACAGTTTGCGGATGGCTACGATCAAACTCGGTAAGTAGATCACTACCCGATGCTGTATTGGATACCTGATCTGCATCTACCCTTTGTTCATACGGATTCAGAGGGTTGGTCTGCACAGATTTGTGCAGCTGAAATTGTTCTTGGTAACGTGGCTGTACGACATAAGGTACTGCTTGCTCTACTGAGTCGGCTTTCATTGCCGTCGCAAGATCAGCTGTTGCAGTTTGAAATTGTGCCAAGGTTTCTTTGGCATAATGCCGTACAAACTCATGCACTTCACGCTGATTTAAAAAGCGGATTTCGTGCTTAGTTGGATGCACATTGACATCAATATTTTCAGGTTCTACTTCTAAAAATAGCAAATATGCAGCATGTTGATGTCCATGCAAAATACCTTCGTATGCCATACGCAAAGCATGGGAGATGGTCTTGTCTTTTACAATACGTCCATTCACATACACATACTGTAAATCGGCTTGTGAGCGTGCATCGGAAGGATGCCCCAACCAACCCGATAAGCGCATGGTGACACTATCAGCATCAATCCAATAGGCATTTTCGACAAAGTTTCGTCCTAAAAGTTGCTGCACGCGCTGAAAACGCAATTCGCCACTGTCTGCAATGGGTAAATTCAGTTTAATGCTGTCGTTGTGTTCCAAAACAAAACGAATATCAAAATGTGTCAGCGCCAAACGACGGACAATTTCTTCAATATGTCCAAATTCTGTACCTGCTTTTTTCAGGAACTTACGTCGTGCAGGCACATTAAAAAATAAATCCTGCACCCGAATATGTGTGCCTTTTTGTGCAGCAACGGCCTGAATATCTTGATGGTCAAAGGCAGTGCCATTGACTTCAACCTGATAACCAACACCATCTTCAGTTTGGCTGCTGACCAAAGTCAAACGCGATACTGCTGCAATTGATGCCAGTGCTTCTCCACGAAAGCCTAAACTGACAATGGCATGTAAATCATCGGCCGTTTGAATTTTACTGGTCGCGTGACGAGTCACCGCCAAAGGCAAGTCTTCGGCATGAATGCCACGACCATTATCAATAATTTCAATGAGTGTACTGCCGCCTTGTGCCACACGAATAATCAGCTCGGTTGCACCTGCATCAATGGAGTTTTCTAGTAACTCTTTGACCACAGAGGCAGGACGCTCAATTACCTCACCCGCAGCAATTTGGTTGGCTAAGGCAGGTTCAAGCGTGTGGATCCGACGTAGATTTAACACATCATTAGGCATGATTAAATTGTTGCTCCAAAGCTTGTTGTAATGCAACCGAAGACGAACTTAGCGTTGCAGTACGGCTTAATTCATCTTCCGATTTTTTAATTTCAATGATCAGGTCTGCGGGCGGAATTTCATCGCCACCTTTTGATGGCCATTCAAATAAAAACAAGGCATTTGGGGTTTCTAAATAATCACGAATGCCCATCAGCTCTAATTCATAAGGATCATTTAAACGATATAAATCAAAATGAAAAATATCTTGTCCTTGTATTTGATAAGGTTCCACCAAGGTGTAAGTCGGGCTTTTAACCGCGCCCTGATGCCCCAAATGCTGTAGAAAATAACGCGATAAAGTGGTTTTTCCTGCGCCTAAATCACCAATTAAATAAATCACACCCGACCGAAAATGCGTTGCCAAAACCTGCGCCAGATTTTGGGTATCTTGCTCATTATTTAAAGCCAAATTAAATGAATACTGCATAACGCTCACGACATGATTCAAAAGACCAATTATGATAGCATCGCACTGCTTTAAAGCCTATGTACTGATGGATAAAACTGTGTAAATGTGGACAATTTATAACAAGTTTAGACAAGGCAATGAATCAAGATTGTTAAGCTTAGCACCCAAACTGCTTAGGCTATTTTCAATATGATGAAAAAGAAACTCTCCCACCTGAATATGAGCAATTTGCAGATGAAGTCGACTCATCCCAACACCTTTGTTCCACCCATGCTAGATGGTGTGAGCGCCAGCAAATTGCATTTACCCAAATTAAGCACACAGCCTGAATCAATTTTTCGTTATTTATGTGCCCAGTTTGCCCATATTTCTGCACAGGAATGGCTGCAACGCTTTGAGGATGGTCTGGTTTATGATGCCGAAGGCAAGCGTTTAGATTTAGATACACCTTATAGCGCACATCAGGATATTTTTTATTATCGTTTTTTAGCGCATGAAGTTGCCGTGCCTTTTCAGCATCAAGTTTTATTTGAAAATGAACACTTATTGGTTGTAGATAAACCACATTTTTTGACCATGAGCCCTACAGGGCAATATGTACAAGAAACCCTATTAGTACGCTTAAAAAAACAAACACAGAATGAGCAGCTCACACCTATTCATCGTTTAGACCGCGAAACTGCGGGTGTGGTGCTGTTTTCCAAACAACCAGAAACTCGGGCGGTGTATCAGCAATTATTTGCAGAACGTCAGGTGCAAAAAACCTACCATGCCATTGCGCCTTATCAAGCTAATTTGTCACTACCATGTACTGTGCAATTACGCATGGAAAAAGGTGAACCTTTTTATTTGATGCACGTCGTGGCAGGCACACCTAACACCGAAACAGAAATTCGTTTGCTTGAACATAATCAAACATGGGCAAAATATGAATTAAAGCCTACAACAGGCAAGCAGCACCAACTGCGTGTGCATTTAAATAGCTTAGGTATTGCGATTAAGAACGACCCGTTTTATCCCATTTTACAGCACAAACAAGCAGATGATTTTTCTGCACCGCTACAATTGCTTGCCAAGCATTTAAGTTTTTTTGACCCGATTAGCCAGCAACAATTCCACTTTAGCGCACAGCAAGAATTGACATTGTAATATGTTTGTCATTACAAAATAGTGGATTTTCGTTGTAGTCATATTGAAATTACAAATGAATTGTTTACAATATTGCTAAAATTTAAATCTATTTCCTTCTATTAAAAATTATGAGAAAAACTGAAGTCTATCAAGTACGCTTGGACTCTCAAGAGAAAAAACAAGCCTTTGCTGTGTTTAAACAGTTGGGGATTACGCCTGCGCAAGCGGTACGTTTGTTTTTTAAGCAAGTCGTGCTGACTAAATCAATTCCCTTTTCAATTGAAAATCAGAATATTAATCTGGAACAATTGATTAAGTTACGCAAATTAAAACAAGAGCAAAAAGCAACGCTAGTGGATGCAACCCCAAGCAATGATGCATCTGTAACTGGCAATAATAGTGTTGAAGATTTTGAACTGGATGATGAACATCTAGACTTGTTTGATGAACTCAATGCAATTTTGGGTGAAACTGACAAAAATTAACAGTGTTGCATTTTTAAACAATTCTTTAAAAATTTACTTTAAAAACTTAGCTATGCTTCATGCAAGGACAATAAAAAAGCATGGAGTATCGTAATGATTGTAAGACGTGCCACTTTAGAAGACTTAGACCAGCTTGCTGTATTGTTCGATGAGTATCGTCAGTTTTATGGTGCATCCTCGAATTTAAGCCTTTCAGCAGCATTCTTAAAACAGCGTTTTGAAAATCAGGAAAGTGTGATTTTCATTCATATCAAAGATCAAAAAATCACTGGATTTGTATTACTTTATTTAGGCTTTTCTTCGGTTGCCTGCTCGACCTACTATATTTTAGATGACGTTTATGTCACCCCTGTTTTTAGACGACAAGGTTCGGCCAAACAGCTCATTGATACTGCAATTTTATTTGCACGACATGAAAATGCGCTACGGATTAGCCTTGAAACACAAAAAAGTAATTACCAATCCCACCAATTGTATGAAAAGATGGGCTTTGTCAAAGATGATGAATTCCAGACTTATCACTGCTTTTTAAAATAGTCACCTGATCTGACGATTACGGCTTTAGGCAAAGGGTTTAAATTTAATCTGACGTAAGCCATTGATCATAAGCTATTGATGAAAGTTCAGCAGAACCTCATTTATTCCATACGGTTTTTTGCCAATTCGACTTGTTCAGGGCTTAAATACATCCATTCACCCACATCTAAAGCCAAATCAGTCAAGTTTAATGCACCAACTTGCTGACGATGTAATTGTTCTACTTTATTGCCCACTGCTGCCAGCATACGTTTAACTTGGTGATAAACACCTTGATGAATGGTCATCTGCAATTCATGTTCAGCAAGCTGTTGTACCTCTGTTGCAGCAAATGTCCCTGATTCATTGCGCAATGCGACACCCTGCTCAAGTTGCTGGATTTGTGTTGCATTAATCGGGTCTGCGGTGTGCATAGCATACACTTTTGCCACATGCTTTTTAGGATGGGTCAATGCTTGTAAAAACTGTCCATCATCCGTCAGCAATAACAGCCCTGTGGTGTCCTGATCTAAGCGTCCAACACACTGCAAACCACGATTCAGCAATACATCATCAAACAAGTCAAACACACTAAAATGATGGGTCGCCTGATGCGAACACTCATAGCCTTGTGGTTTATGTAAGGCGATATAGACCTTTTCACGATATTGATAATTTTCCCCATACACCGAAAATTGCAAAACCGTTTCAGGCGCAATTTTTATCGCGAATTTAGGATTGGTCTGGGTTTCGCCCATAATGGTGACTGCACCATTTTTAATGAGTTGTTGGCAATGTTTACGTGATCCAAAGCCTTGTGATTGCAACATTTTTTCCAACAACATGATGAGCGACCTAATGATAAAAGTATAAATATATTTGCTGCTATTCTAAACCAAATACACCGTAAATTCTGAACACATTGCGTACCTTGCCCGCTTGTAGTTCAAAACAGTTACAATAACTGCACTTTTCCAATTTATTTCCCCTTTTATGGATCACCATGCTCTCTCAATTAGACCTTAACCTGATGGTGCTGATCGTTCTACTCGCATGCGGTATTTTTAGCCAAAATACGGCTGTGACGATTGCCGCAGCAGTACTGATTGTTTTTAGAATTACGCCGCTAAGTGAATTTTTCCCACTATTGCAGCAGCATGGCTTAAATCTGGGCATTATCATTCTCACCATTGGCGTACTGACACCCATTGCCAGTGGCAAACTTCCAGGCGAAGCAATTCTAAAATCTTTCCTGAGTTGGAAATCTTTACTTGCGATTGCAATTGGTGTTTTTGTGGCATGGTTAGGCGGGCGTGGTGTCAAGCTCATGACCAATCAGCCTGATGTGGTCGCAGGCTTATTGATTGGTACAGTCGCAGGTGTTGCTGTGCTACGTGGCGTGCCTGTGGGACCACTGATTGCAGCAGGAATTCTCACCTTGTTTATTGGCTATTCTTAACATAGATTTAGGGACGCTTGGTTTAGATGGTTTTGCTTGAATTCATCGTCTTGTATCAACCAATTCCAATAAAAACCATCCAAATCTAAGCCACTTTGCGAAACAAGATAGATGTTAATATCATTCCCATTGCAGATAAAACGGCCATTAAAATACCAACCCAAAGCCATGTTCCTGTGGCAGATACGATAGCTGCGACCACAGGCGGCAATAAAAATTGTGAAATTGCCGAGCACTGCAACACCAAACCTACGGTGGTACTAATCGCAATCGGTTGTGGTGCAAAATTAAGTACTTGCGCAAATACCACAGCTGCGACTAAACCACCAAATAAAGAGAAATGGATGACCAATAAAAACTGCACAATGAATGGTAAAACATCACGCAAAATATAAAAACTCAGTGCGCATAGCATCAATACCGCAAAACCCATTTGCATCAACACTTGCGCTCTCAGCCCACGCTGTAATAACAACCCACATACAAATGTACCCACCGCATTTGCCATTGCAACCATAGCTGTGAGCACACCTGCGGTTTGTAAAGATATTTGATATTGCTGATAAATGGTCGGCAAAAAACCCACCAAACTGAACCACTGCCCTGCATAAACACCAAAAACCAAAGCCAATATCCATGCGGGTGGATGGCTCAAAGTGCTTTTAATCAGTTCAAAGATGGCAATGGCTTGCGTGCTGATCTGCACACTCGGTACGGCTTTATAAATGATGATTGCGAGCGCAAAGGATAACAATCCCAAACACATCCACACGCCTTGCCAATCCAAGATGGTCAGTAAAAACGGCGTACTTAGTAAACCAATACCCATCCCACCGCCCATATAGGCACTCCACAGCCCCATTTTGGCAGGCAACTGCTCCACTGCAACCAGTTGACGAATAAATGTAGGGCCGCTGAGTGTAATCAGTAAAAAACCAAAACCTTCAATTACACGCAGACTTAATAGTGCGGAAAAGCTATGTACAAAACCACCGACAAAACTTGCACCTGCCAATAAAGACAAACCCAAAAGTACACAGCGTTTTAAGCCAATTTTTGCGGTATAACTGCCTAGCAACAACGCCAAAGTCATGCCTGCAGCTTGTACTAAAGACAGCAAAAAGCCTGCCTGAACCAGACTAATTCCGAGTTCAGCTTGAAGGATAGGCACAGTCGGTGGCAACTTGCCAATATGCATTGCTGCCATAAAACCCGCAGCAACAATCCACAAATCCTTTGTCAGCCAACGTACCGAACTCACTGCGCTCTCCCTTAATTTTCGCAAGGCAAGCTTAGCAAGAACATCTCACTGTTTTTAGTGGAGATTTAGATGAGCTTAGTGTTTTTAGCGATAAATTAGCATTCTCTTTACGATGCTGATCGTACGATTTTTAACTTGAATAATATTGTGTGCGTTTTTGGGAAAATTTCTCTAATTGCTTCAAAAAGCCTTCAAAATAGCTCTTTTCTTTTTCTTCGCTACGATAACCCGCATACAAGGTACGGCGTAATCCTCCCGCAGCAACGCAGTCTAAACGACGTGAAGTTACCCAGCCTTTTTGCTCATATTCATTCACCACCCAATCTGGCAATGCGCCAATCCCTCGCCCACTCGCCACCAGTTGAATCAACATTTGGGTTAAATCTGTAGTACGAATAGCTTTTGGCTGAATATTGGCTGGAATGAATAGCTTAGACATAATATCTAAACGGTGTTTATCGACAGGATAGGTAATCAGGGTTTCTTCTGCCAACTCCTGTACGGTAATGCGCTCGGCACGTACTAAAGGATGAGTATTTGACAACACCAAACGCGATTCATATTCAAAAATTGGAAAATATTCGATACCTTTTAAGGCAATCGGGTCTGCAGTAATCAATAGGTCAAATTCTGCGTTTTGCAATAATTCATGCGGATTGGCTTCAAAACCTGAAGCAAAATCTAAATCTACATCAGGGTATTGCTGACGATATTGATTCAGCAGCGGCATCAACCAGTCAAAGCAACTATGACATTCCGAAGAAAAAATAATCCGCCCCGTTTGCCCATGCACAATGCGGGTAATATCGGTTTGGGTAATTTGAATTTGTGGCAAGACATCATCCGCCAGTTTCAATAAACGCTGCCCAACATTGGAAAATGTCACAGGACGACTACGGCGATTCACCACTTCTACGCCATACCAATGATCTAGTTCTTTGAGTTGATGAGAAATGGCAGATGGCGTCAGACATAAATCATTGGCGGCAGCAACCAAAGAACCATGTTCACGCAGGGCTGATAGCGTTTTTAAGTGGCGAATTTCAAGCATTGCTTGTTCCTAGTTTTTCAAGTTATTGACTGCATGTTTAGACCTAGGTCGCATTTTTATTTTGCAAAATAAGAAACAAAGCCAAACATGATTCAATTTAATAATGAATTAATTTAATCTTAGCATGTAAATAATGAGTTTTCTTCATCTTAGTTTCTATTCGATGATATTTACTACGAAATCAATACAATTCCATAAAAATAATATGGCTTTCAGCAAGCATGTTTTAGGCTTCCAACGTGCAGAGCCAAACTAGAATTGAAATTCTTAACCCAAGCCTCGCTTACTCCGACAACTTCTCTCCACAATGTGGGCAGTATTTATAAGGCTCCTGTTCTAAACGCAGCTCTTCTTCACGACGCTCACGAATTAACTGCAATAAAATATCTTGGGTTTGCTCAGTGTTTAAACCGACTTGTTTGCGTAAATCTTCAATTTTTTCTTGATCATTTAACAGATCAATCTCACTATTTTGCAATAGCTCTCTAAATTTCAACCCTAAATGCTGCTTACGTTGTTCAAGTTCGTTGGCTAAACCTGTGGCTAAAATACCTGCAGGCAATGCTGCCAAGCCGACACCCAATACCGTAATTAACGCACCTAAAATTCTGCCCCAAGGGGTAATTGGTGTGACATCGCCATAACCGACTGTGGTTAAAGTCACCACTGCCCACCACATCGAAGCGGGAATTGAGCTAAAGGCTTCAGGCTGTGCCTTGCTTTCCACCACATACACACCTGCGGCAGACATCACAATCATAATAGAGAGAATAAAAATGACTGCCTGAAATGATCCTTTTTCCCGTTCGATCACTCTTAATAAAATTTGCAATGATACAAAGTAACGTGTCAGTTTTAACAAACGCAGCAAACGTAAAATTCTTAGGAACCGTAAATCTAGATGCACAAAGAAGTTAATATAAGCAGGTAGAATCGCCAACAAATCTATAATTGCCCCACCGCTGGTAAGCCATTTTACACGCTGTTTCCACGGCGAAATAAACGGGTCTTTTTCGGCAATACTCCAAATCCGCAGCAAATATTCAAGCGTAAACACTGCGATGGAAAAGTTTTCAAAATGGTCAAAAAATACCTGATAGGCAAGATAGACATCATTCACCGACTCTAAAATAACCGCACTGGCATTGCTTAAAATCAGTAAAATTAAAAAATAGTTAATGCAACGACTAAACCATGTTTCATAGTCATCGTCGTGTAAGTTGTTATAGACAAATTTTCGAAATGTGTACCACGGTGTAAATGCCATACCGAATATTATATTTTAAAGCTTACAGTGATGGCAGTTTAACCGAAGTTTTTCTCAAAACGATAGTATTTTATGTGACGTTAAGCGGGCATTTTTAATGCAGAATTGCAGTATAAGTCATCATTATCCAAATGACTAAACTACTGAATAAACAGCAATGCTAAACGCACCTGATCATAGCCCATGCGTGGACTAGTCGCTTCAACAATCGGGCGCAGTTTAATTGCGCCATCATCGCTGAAGTGCTCTGCATTTTGACGCTTCATTAATCGCTTATAAATTTTACGGACCTCTTCCACCACTTCTTCACCTGGATGTGCCACTGAAATATCCAGATTTTGTTCTTTTTGCAAACGTGCCAAATGGTTGATAATAGTTGCAGGAGTTAAACCTCGCTCTACTGCAATATCCTGAATATCATAACCTTCTTCAAATAAAGCGCGGGTTTCATCTAACGTGGCAGTCGCATAATTGGTTTTTCCACCTTTGGCAATTTTCTTTTCATTGCGCAAAATTTCGGTTTCGTTCAACGTGCCACCACAGTGACGAATAAATGCATTATGTTGTGGTGTTAAATCCATCAGCTCATAGTGCGTTTCAGCTTCTTCAGACAATTCCTGAAAACGGCGGTCAGCCTTAATCGCTAAACTGTCGAGTTCCAAAGCTTGGCTATTAAATCCCAATAAACGCAAACCGCTTAACGATTTTAATCGTGACAACGCCACATAACCCTGCCCTTTTTCAAAAGTATGGCTAAGATTGATTTCTGCCGCTTCTAAGGTCATACCTTGTGATTTGTGGATGGTAATTGCCCATGCCAAACGCAGCGGAATTTGCTGGAAACTGGCAATGGTTTTGCCTGCATCATTATCCACCGACCAAGTTTCAGGCTCGACCAGTAATACTGTGCCATCGGTCAATTTTACTTTAGGCAAAATACCGTGATCGTCATCTTCTTCAAAGCCAATCACTTCGCCCAAACTGCCGTTGATATAGCCCATATCGAAGTTGTTTTTAACAAACATCACTTTGGCATGTTTTTTTAGATTTAAAATTTCAGGCGCACGTACGGATGATTTCAGCGTTTCAATCAACTTTTCATTGCCATCACACACGGCATCAAACTGCTTGCTCTCAGTTTCAATTTCATTCAGATGCTTAAAGTTGATATTGTCCACGTCCATATTGTGCGTATATAAACGCGTGAAAGTGTCGCCAATATCTTGATGGCGGGTGTGCTCCAAAGCCTGAATATGTTGATGATCAATACTTTGTGCACGAATTGCATTGAGAATGTCATTTAAATAATCGTCGCCCTGACGGTGCTGCTCAGTTAAATAACAGACTCGAAATTTAGCTTCGACCCACGCCTCTGACATAAAACAGAACTTGTCACGATTGCGCTCATCGTTTTTTCCTACAGGCGGTAACTGGAAAAAATCTCCTGCGACAATCACTTGAATGCCGCCAAAAGCGTCATCACTGTCTTTAAAATATTTTAAAACTTGATTGACCAAATTCAGTTGTTTGGCATGCAACATCGAAATTTCATCAATAATCAGCACTTGCGCATTTTCTAAATGTTCTTTGAGATATTTGCGCTCTTTCATATTTTTCAGGTCGGCATCGGACAAAAAATCTTTAATGCCTATGCCTGCCCATGTATGAATGGTCATGCCATTCATGTGCGTTGCTGCAATGCCTGTAGATGCCGTAATTGCCACGGGCACTTTACGCGCTTTTAAATAATTGATGTATTGATTCAGGGTATAGGTTTTACCCGCACCAGCCGAGCCTGTTAAAAAGACATTTTCGCCTGCTTTTAAAAGTTTAAGTGCAGTTTCCTGTTTCATAAGACCTATACCATGATTGAACGGCTATAGCCTAACGAGTTTTGAGCCAAAAGTTAAGGCTCAAGTCCGTGAATACGACAACGGTTGTCTTATGACTTGTAACTTATGACTTTGATGGTAATTGTGGATTCAGCCATGCAATAAACTGCGCTGCGATGGTAACCAACAATTGTTCTGCTTTTTGATTATTAGGATATTCCAATTGATCAAACACAAGTTGCCCATTCCTAAAGTGACAGCCCAAGGTCAATTGCTGCGCATAATGTGGCGATGCCATGTGAAATGCCACATATTGTCCTTCACTCATGGCTTTGGCATAGCTCAGTGCCAAACAGTGTTTAAAGTTTTTCGATTCTTCAATAATACGGTCTAAATCGGTCAGTTCTTCAAAACACCAACCCGAAAAGTACAATATTTGCTGCGGGCTTTTCGCCTGCCATGTGCTACATGGAATTTCTTTTTTCAGTTTGGCAAATAGCTCTGCTTTATACACTTGTTGATGCCAATGCACCGCTTGATGAAACAACCCCAACCAACTCAAACTTTTTGGAATATGCGTATGCGCTGCAAAATACTCCAGTAAATAGTCACGCACATAACTGTCAAATACCGAAATACGTGTATTGTGCGCACGTAAATAAAAACGCTGCCGAAAATCATCAGGCTGAATCTGATAACGCTGCAATACCGTATAAAAGTCACGTCGCTGCTGACTTTCTGACTGAATATAGTCCAACAAAGCAGTCGGTAAATCTTGAGTGATTTGCTGTAAATACAACATATAGCTTTGCATGACACGACTTAAACGCCGAAATACATGCTTGACCAAATGCTCATCATGTTGTGCCACGGTTTTCAGCAAAGTCATCCACTCATCCAAATACAAAATAGAAGGACTAATGGCAACTCGCGGATCATCCAACGATTGTTTTTCGCCATGCGGCATTAAACTGACATTATGCGCATGTGCGAACCACGCTTGCTGTGTCGCATATACATTACAGCTTTGAATGAACATACGTGCGGCTGAATATTGAAAATATTGCAAAGTTGCCAAAATAATCCGTGGATGTGCCTGACTACAATCGACAAAACTGAGCGCAGTCACTGCCACCCGCACACTGGTATGATGAATATTTAAACTGAGCCAATCCAACACTTGTGCAGACTGTTTAAACAGCCAATTCACCGCACGTGGATAATCAAATAACGGCAGTTTGGCGACTTTCTTTTGCCAAATTAAAGGGCAAGATTTTAAAAAATGCGGTTTCGCCAAAGCATCGGAACGCTGCCACACCTCACGGTGCATTAAACGCGCAAAAGCCAATAAATGCCCATGTTCTTCGGCATGTCGATACAACAACCGAATATCATCCTGATGATCGATTAAATCCTGCAAATTAAATCGTTCAGGAAATGAAATACTTAAAATACGATGCATGGCTTTAGGTAAAAATTCTGCCGCACTAAAACTAAAATCATCATAACTTTGCATCAGTGCTTGCACTGGCAAAAAGGTTTCACCCTCTACAAATTCCAAAGCACACAGCATCGATAAGTTAGTTAAAACATCATCAGGAATGTGCTGCCCTTGCTGCACAAATTTGGTCAATACTGGTTGATACTGATCGTCTGCCTGCATTAATGCCTGATCTAAAATTTGTGCCTGCATTGCATCTAAATGCAATAACAATTGCTTAACCCGTGCTGCACCATCTACCCACAGGTAAACTTGCTGCAGAATCAATTGTCGCAATTGCTGCGCCTGATTACGCAAAAATAAAGAATGCTGCGGTTTTAAATCCCCAGTCAAAAAATGCAGATCATGTAAGAAAAAATCTTCAAATGCTTCTTGCTGTTTCCCCGCAAATTCAAAGTGAGTTTCTATTAAATTTGTATGCGATTTTGGCGGATAAAATTCAAGACTAAACAGACCATTCAGCAATTCGACCCGATGCTGCAAAGGATCGATCCGAAACAAATTTTGTGCTGTAAAATGTCCAACCAAATCCATTTGATCTTGATAGATTTCTGCGGCCACACTGGAAATACGAACCAATTGCTGTGCAACGGCATGCAACTGGCTATGCTGGCAAATTGGCTGCATATACGCTCCTCATGCTTAAGTGCGGTCTATCTAAGTGTCATCTTATTTTTATTTGATTGCACCGACTAGACCCATCACGTGATACATCCCTATTTTTTGTTTTTTATTTCCATCTGCAAAAAGTGGACAATTCTTCAATCGAGCTTAAGCCACTTATTAATTGAATTACACCTGAAATTTATGTGAACGGTATCTACACCTTAAAATTAGAGATACAAAAACACCATAAACAAGATTTAAGCCCTTGCCTATAGCCTGCGCACAACTTCAGATAAAATAAAAACCCATTAAAAAACAAATAAATTTCAATTGATTAGTTTGCATTATTTACTCAGAAAATAGGGTTGGTGTTTGGTAGGTAGGATTTCACCACAAAGCATTGTATAAATTGTATACTCAAATCACGGTTCAACACCGCGATAACAACACATTATTCCAATACCCAATGCAAGAAGGAATCTGAGCATGGCTTTTAAAAATATTGCAGATCAAACCAACGGTTTTTATATTCCTTGTGTGTCTCTCTTCGGCCCTGGTTGTGCCAAAGAAATTGGCGTAAGAGCGCAAAATTTAGGTGCTAAAAAAGCCCTGATTGTGACAGATGAAGGACTGTTTAAATTTGGCGTAGCCGATACCATTGCAGGCTATCTCACCGAAGCAGGCGTTGCTAGCCATATCTTTGCAGGTGCTGAGCCAAACCCAACCGACATTAACGTACATAAAGGTGTCGATGCCTACAATGCCAATCAATGCGACTTTATTGTATCTTTAGGTGGTGGTTCTTCACATGACTGCGCCAAAGGCATTGGCTTAGTTACCGCAGGTGGTGGGCATATTCGTGATTATGAAGGCATTGATAAAAGTACCGTGCCAATGACCCCGCTAATTGCCATTAACACCACAGCAGGTACAGCATCGGAAATGACCCGTTTCTGTATCATTACCAACACTGACACGCACGTTAAAATGGCAATTGTCGATTGGCGCTGCACACCACTCATCGCTATTGATGATCCAAAACTCATGATTGCCAAACCTGCAGGTTTAACCGCAGCAACAGGCATGGATGCTTTAACTCACGCTGTAGAAGCCTACGTTTCAACTGCAGCCAATCCTATTACCGATGCCTGTGCGGAAAAAGCTATTCGTATGATTAGCCAGTGGCTCAGCCCTGCTGTGGCAAATGGTGAAAATATTGAAGCACGTGATGCCATGAGCTATGCGCAATATTTGGCTGGTATGGCATTTAATAATGCCTCATTGGGTTATGTGCATGCCATGGCGCATCAACTCGGTGGTTTCTACAACTTGCCGCACGGCGTCTGTAATGCAATTTTACTGCCGCATGTTTGCGAATTTAACCTGATTGCCTGCCCTGAGCGTTATGCAGATATTGCAGAATTGATGGGAGTCAATACTGACGGATTAACCACCACAGAAGCCGCCTATGCCGCGATTGATGCTATTCGTGAACTATCTAGCTCGATTGGTATTCCAACAGGTTTAGCAGAGTTAGGCGTGAAAGAAGATGACTTGGCGATTATGGCTGAAAATGCACAAAAAGATGCCTGCATGCTCACCAACCCACGTAAAGCCAATCATGCACAAGTGGTCGAAATTTTTAAAGCCGCGATGTAATTTGAATTTCCTGCTGAGTGAATCAAGATTTGCTCAGCATCTCCCATCCTTTTTTTCAATTTTCCTCTTTTGCTGTTTTATTTTATCCTTCCCTTTGGCAGAACCATCTCAGATGCGTTCTGCTTTTTTTGCTGTTCAGAACAAAATGAACTCGCAGCATAAAACTAAAGCGATTTAGATGCAGAGGGTTTGCATAATTCAATTTGACAAATGCGCACAGCTCATCAAGGATATAGTCAAAATAAAATGGATGACGAACACCTTATGCTGTTAAGTAAAAAACAAAAAACAACACCAAGCTATCAACCCGATATTTTGGGTGCCGATTACCAACAAATGACGCTGGATTTTCCTTCGGATTATGAAGGCAAAGTGATTGCTACCTTGGTACGCAAAAAGGCCGAACAAGAAACCCGTAAAGCTGTGCTCTATATTCATGGTTTTATTGATTATTTTTTTCAGACTGAAATGGCAGAACAGTTTAATCAACATGGTTATGACTTTTATGCGCTCGATTTACGGAAATATGGCCGCTCACATTTGTCACACCAGCACTGGTATAACGTGCGTAACCTATCTGAATATGATGCAGAAATTTCGGCTGCACTTGAGCAAATAGCGGCCGAACAGCATGATTCCGTTATTTTATGTGGTCACTCTACAGGTGGATTAATCACCACACTCTATGTGGCACATCATCCAAATCATCCTCTGATTCGCGGCCTATGGTGTAACAGCCCTTTTTATGATTTCAATATGACCGAAATTGAGAAAAAAGCTGGCGTACCACGCTTAAGCCAACTCGGGAAGTTATTTCCAGATTTGAAGTTTCCAAGCCGGCTAAATCCATTTTATGTACCCAGTCTACACAAGCAATATCATGGTGAATGGTTATTTAATTTAGAATGGAAGAAACCGCGCTATCCTAAAGTGCGATTAAGTTTTGTACGTGCAATTCATGAAGCGCAAAAAGAAATTCATGCCAGTGTGCATTTGGGTGTACCAACCTTAATTATGCATGCGAGTCAAAGTAGTTATCCACGCCAATGGAATGAGATTGCGCAACGTACTGACGTAATTTTAGATGTTGCGGATATGCAAAAATATGGGCATCACATGCATGGTGATATTCAGCTTTGCCAAATTGAAGATGGCGTGCATGATTTGGTGCTTTCTGCGCCCGAAGTCCGTGCGGAAGTATATCAGTCCTTGTTTGACTGGTTAAACCGCAAAGGGCTATAAAAACTAAAGGACAGTGAAATGAAAGCCTAAATGACTTGAGTCGTCCTTTAGGCTTGGTATTTTAATAAAATTTGATGTGCAGGATGATGCTTTGGCATCAATTCAATTAAACGCTCCACCGCGTCAATCGCTTCAGGGCTGCGTGCCAAATGTTTTAGTAATACATCGGTATCTTGTGCATTAAAAATGGCATCACTCAGGCGTGATTCTAAACAATCTCGCCATGCGCATAAAAATGGACTTTCAGTTTTCGCCAAAAATACCCCTGCACACGTTTGCAAGGCAGACTGCACATAACCTGCATCTAAAGCCTGCTCAGCTTGTAAAAAATCGGCTTCAATATGCGCCAAAACTCGGTAAGGACGCGAGCCGAGCATCCCCCCTAAAATATCGCGTAATTGCGACATTTCAGCTTTTAGCGTTCCCATGCTGACTTTACGCTCACCATATAGTGCTTGGTGTAAAGTGTCTAAACTCATGCCTTGTGGGCAAAGTGCCAAAATCACCAATATTTCAATTTGACGCGGTGTCATCACCACCACTTTGCCATTAAATAACACCTGTGGCACACGAAACGCGCGAATATAAAGCTGCTGTTTTTGCTGTTCCAGCAACGCATTTTGAATTAAAGAAGCACAGCGCTCTGCTGCCAACAAACCCAAACTGTTATGATTTTTCCAAGTGGTCGATAAATCAATCACGCCCAACACTTGTTTGGAATGTGGGTCTAAAATTGGTGCGGCATAACAAACCCAGTCATGTAACGATGACATATAATGTTCACTGGAAAACACACAACTGGCTTGCTGAGTTTTGAGTGACAAAGCCAAAGCATTGGTACCCACCAACTCTTCACGCCACTGTCCACCCTCTACAAAATGTACTCGTTCCGCCACATTACGCATTTGAGCGCTCGCTGCCGTCCAAATAATCGTACTGCCCACATCGCCCACGGCTGCCACCATGTCGGACTGCTGCGCGATATGTTTTAAATCTTCTGCGCAATTTTGCACAGCTCTCTGTAAAGCCGAACCGCCTTGCGGATGCGATAAACTGGAATTTAACGGAGCAGCCTGCCGATCTACAGGAATTTCTGCAATTTCAGAGCGTTGCCAAGAATTTAAAATACTCTGCTGAATTTGCTGCGCATGCAGCGGCGATAAACTACTGCTTTGTCTAAACCGTTCAATATGCAGTTTTTTTTCCAATAGATCTTGTTTTTTCATCATGACTGATTCTCACAATCCTGTGGGCATTACATCCATTGTACTGCTTACTTTTGTAAGGATTTGTTCGCTGCTTGTAAACCTGCAACTTTCCAACCTTTTTCCAACCTTATATTGGTATGCTAATCAAATAACGTACTAAAGTACCTTATACCTTAGCCGTAAATTTAACCTGATTTTAGACACAGGATTGTGATAAAAGGTAAAGATGACGGCAGATTATAAAAAACCATCAAAGGAAGAGAATTATGCGTTACGTAGATCCCAATCAACCTGGTTCAAAAGTTCAATTTAAAGCACAATACGAAAACTTTATTGGTGGCGAGTGGGTCGCCCCTGTAAAAGGCGAATACTTTGAAAATATCTCTCCTGTAGATGGCAAAGTATTTACCAAAGTCCCACGCTCATCGGCAGAAGACATTGAACTGGCTTTAGATGCAGCCCATAAAGCCAAAGCACAATGGAACAGCTCATCTCCAACCACACGCTCCAACATTCTGCTTAAAATTGCAGATCGTTTAGAACAAAATCTAGAATTATTGGCAGTGGCAGAAACATGGGATAATGGTAAGCCTGTTCGGGAAACATTGGCTGCCGACATTCCATTGGCGATTGACCATTTCCGTTATTTTGCGGGCTGTATTCGTGCCCAAGAAGGCGGAATTTCTGAAATTGATGAAGATACCATTGCCTATCATTTCCATGAGCCATTGGGCGTTGTAGGGCAAATTATTCCATGGAACTTCCCTATTTTAATGGCAATATGGAAACTTGCACCTGCTTTGGCTGCGGGTAACTGTATTGTACTTAAACCTGCAGAACAAACCCCTGCTAGTATTTTAGTTTTGGTCGAACTGATTCAAGATTTATTGCCAGCAGGCGTATTAAACGTAGTCAATGGTTACGGTGTAGAAGTGGGTCGCCCATTGGCAACCAATCCACGTATTGCCAAAATTGCATTCACAGGTTCAACCCAGGTCGGTCAATTGATCATGCAATACGCCACTGAAAACATCATTCCAGTGACTTTAGAGCTTGGTGGTAAATCTCCAAATATTTTCTTTGAAGATATTATGGCGCAAGATGACGACTACTTAGACAAAGCACTCGAAGGCTTTGCCATGTTCGCGCTGAATCAGGGTGAAATTTGTACTTGTCCATCACGTGCGCTCGTACAGGAAAGTATTGCTGACCGTTTCCTTGAAAAAGCCATCGAACGTGTTAAACGTATTAAAACAGGTCACCCGCTTGATACTGAAACTATGATTGGTGCGCAGGCATCGCAAGAACAACAAAACAAAATCTTGGGTTGTATTGCGACAGGTCGTGCCGAAGGTGCGCAAGTTTTAACAGGTGGCGGTGAACGTCATGAAGTTGGCAGTGGTTTCTATATTGAGCCGACAATTTTCAAAGGCACCAATGACATGAAAATTTTCCAAGAAGAAATTTTCGGCCCAGTGCTTTCTGTGACTACATTTAAAGACTTTGATGAAGCCATTAAAATTGCCAATGACACCATTTACGGTTTAGGTGCAGGTGTTTGGTCACGTTCTGCGCACACTTCTTACCGTGCAGGTCGTGCTATTCAGGCGGGTCGCGTTTGGACGAACTGTTACCACATCTACCCTGCGCATGCCGCTTTCGGTGGTTATAAAAAATCAGGTATTGGCCGTGAAAACCACAAGATGATGTTAGAACATTATCAACAAACCAAGAACTTGTTGGTGAGCTACTCAACTAAACCTGCTGGCTTCTTCTAAGTTGGTTAATTCAACCTTAACATGATGAATGAAAATGCGAACTTCGGTTCGCATTTTTTATGTTTTGGATATACGAATGGACAAAAAGTAAAATAAAAAAGCCATTCATCCAAACAGATTTTAAAGCCATAGACCTCAAGTTGCTGACATTAAAATCATGGATAAAAATCACAGACATAAAAAAGCACCATTTTTAAAATGATGCTTTTTGATCAAATCATTACTACTTATTTTTTAGCAGCTACAGACGCTTCTGTAGTGATGTTGACAGTAATTTTATCACCTACGTTTGGTACATAGCTTGCGATACCAAATGCAGAACGGTTGAATGATGTTGTTGCATTAAAACCAACAGTCGCTGCCTGAGTCATTGGGTGTGGACCTTGTTTGTTCAATACTGCGTCAAGAACAACTGGCTTAGTTACACCTTTAACCGTTAAATCACCTGTGATTTTAAAGTTTTTCTTGTCTTGAGTTTCAACTTTGGTACTTTTAAAAGTAATGGTTGGATATTTTGCTGCATCAAACCAATCTGCTGCCATTAAGTGTTCATCTAAAGCTTTTACGTTGGTGTTGATGCTGCTTAATGGAATCGTGACATTCACAGATGAGTTAGCAGGTTTTTTCTCATCAATGTTGATAGTACCTTGAATGTCTGAGAAGTTACCTGATGGCGTAGAAAAACCGAAGTGATCCCAAGTAAATACAGTAGCAGTATGCGTTGGGTCAATTTGATAAGCCACTGGTTTAGCCATTGTCATTGTTGCTGCAGACGCGATAGCCAAACCTAAAGCAATTGATTTCATGTTCATATTGTTCATCTCTAAAAGTGTTGATACGTTTCAATGAGGTTTAGTTTATAGATTTTTGCTGCAAATACAGGATTAAAGATAAAACAGTATGTTGCATGACTGAAACGATAAATTTGTAAAAATATGCATGCGCGTTTTACATCGCTGTTGCAGGGCTGCGATATTGAATAAAACCTGTTCTTTTTGCGACACGATCATACAACTGCCGTGCCTGTAAATTATCTTCATGAGTCAGCCAATATACCCGATCACATTCACGCTGTTGCGCTGTTTGATTCACCTGCTGAATAAGCTGCTGAGCAATTCCCATCCCTCTGTACTCAGGCAAGGTATATAAATCTTGCAAATAGGCATAAGGTTTAAGCGTCCAACAACTGTCATGTTCAATTACATGCACAATTGCCACAACTTGAGTTTGATATACGGCAGCAAAACCATAAATATGCGTACTGTGTGGATTAATTAGTTTTGACCACGTATTTTGCGTAACCTCATCACTTAATTGCACCTGATAAAATTGCTGATAACCCTGCCAAAGTGGTTGCCATTGCTCAAATTGGATTTCACTTAACGCTACAATGTCGATGTGCTTAAATTGACGATCTAATATAGTTGTCTGCAAGCTTTGATGTTGCCTGATTATTTTTGCATCGAATCATTTTACTAATTATGCACAATTCATATTATGCTTAGGCTATTTTATAAACTATTTTTCAGCAATAAAAAAAGCTTTACCCTACGCATAGAATAAAGCTATTTTTGACGATACACCATTTAATGCACCGCATTCATCGCAATAGATTAAAGCTTCTCAATCAAAATACGATCAACTTGCTTTAAGCCTGATTGCTTTTCATGGTTCTTACGGCGAATTTTGATTTGCTGATCTTCAGCCAAATCCTGTAACAACAACTCTACCGCCACCATAGCTTCAAGTGGTAAATCTTGTCCAATCCACTTTTGCTCACCCGCATCCATTAAAGTGACTTCATCATTAATTTGCTCGTACAAACTCATTTCTCATCTCACTCAATTACACAGAGGTTTATTCACAAACCTGACTTACACTGACAAAATTTGTTGGATCATCACATCGAATACCAAACAAATATGCAAAAATAAAAGACGTCCCTTTGCAGGAACGCCTTTAAAAACACTGGATTAAAAAATTAAGCTGTTAATTCTTTTACTGCAGCAACAACCGCTTCAGTGGTAATGCCAAAGTACTGATACAAGTCTTTTGCAGGTGCAGATTCACCATAAGTTGTCATACCAATAACTTTACCGTCTAAGCCGACAAACTTCCACCAGTAGTCTACATGCGCTGCTTCAACCGCAACACGTGCGCGAATATGTGATGGCAATACCGCTTCACGATATGCTGCATCTTGCTTCACAAATTCTTCTGCACACGGCATAGACACAACACGTACACCTTCAAGCTGCGCGTATGCTTCCATTGCCAAGCCCACTTCTGAACCTGTTGCAATAATAATGGCTTTCAATTCACCTTTTTCTTCAGCCAAGACATAACCACCTTTTGCCACGTTCTCAATTTGCGCTTGAGTACGAGTTTGGAATGGCAAGTTTTGACGTGAGAAAATTAAAGCAGTTGGACCTTCGCTGCGTACTAATGCAGATTTCCAAGAAATAGCCGCTTCAACGGTATCTGCAGGACGCCATGTATTTAAGTTTGGCGTACCACGTAAAGATGCAATTTGTTCAATCGGTTGGTGTGTTGGACCATCTTCACCCAAACCAATCGAGTCGTGGGTATACACATGAATCACACGTTGCTTCATTAATGCAGACATACGCACGGCATTACGCGCATATTCCATAAACATTAAGAATGTTGCAACGTAAGGAATGAAACCACCGTGAAGTGCTACACCATTTGCAATAGCAGTCATACCAAACTCACGTACGCCATAATGCACGTAGTTCCCTGCTGCATTGTCCTGAACGCCTTGGCAACCCTTCCAAAGGGTTAAGTTTGAACCTGCCAAGTCTGCAGAACCACCCAATAATTCAGGCAATAATGGGCCAAATGCTTGCAAAGTATTTTGGCTGGCTTTACGCGTTGCAATAGTTTCAGCTTTAGCATTGGTTTCAGCAATAAACGCATCTGCCTGCGCGATGAATTCTGCAGGTAGTTCACCGCTTAAACGGCGTTTAAGTTCAGCAGCTTCCGTTGGATATTTTGCTGCATAGGCATCAAAAGTTGTATTCCATGCTGCTTCTGCTTCTGCACCTTTCGCTTTAGCATCCCAAGCGGCATATACATCTTCAGGAATAACAAATGCTTCATCTGTCCAGCCTAATGCTTGACGCGTCAAAGCGATTTCATCATGGCCTAATGGCGCACCGTGACAGTCTTCTTTACCTTGTTTGTTTGGCGAACCTAAACCAATAACAGTTTTACAAATAATAATAGTCGGTTTTTGCGTTTCAGCTTTTGCTTCAACTGTTGCCGCACGAATTGCATCTGCATCGTGACCATCAACTTTTAGTACTTGCCAGCCATAAGATAAGAAACGTTGTTCTGTATCATCAGAGAACCAGCCTTCTACCTCACCATCAATAGAAATGCCGTTGTCATCATAATAAACAACCAGTTTGCCTAAACCTAAAGTACCTGCCAATGAACATGCTTCGTGTGAAACACCTTCCATTAAGCAACCATCACCCAAGAAACAGTAAGTGAAATGGTCTACAACCTGAATATCTTCTTTATTAAATTGTGCAGCCAATGTTTTTTCTGCTAAAGCAAAACCAACGGCATTGGCAATCCCCTGACCGAGTGGACCAGTGGTGGTTTCAATCCCTGGTGCATAACCTAATTCTGGGTGGCCAGGTGTTTTAGAGTGTAACTGACGGAACGCTTTTAAATCTTCGATTGAAAGATCATAACCTGTTAAATGTAACAACGCATATTGCAACATTGAACCATGACCATTAGACAGTACAAAACGGTCGCGGTTTGCCCATTGTGGATTGGTTGGGTTGTGATTCAAAAATTCACGCCACACCACATCGGCAATATCTGCCATCCCCATCGGTGCACCTGGATGTCCTGAATTTGCTTTTTGCACAGCATCCATTGCCAATACACGAATTGCGTTTGCAATACGACGTTCGTTAAGCGGGGTCGTCATAGGTCAGAGTCCACAAAAAATCGTTAAATAGAAGAAGATGAATAGAATTCAAAACAGCCGCTATTCTCTCAAAAAAACGCCTGAGGGGTAAAGCCTATGCAACAATATTTCCGCATTAATTCCCATTCAGGGTATTTTTCGTGCAAATTCAAAGACGTTTTCACGTTTATAACAACAAGAAAATAGCTAATTGCCGTGTTAAGCTCTATTCTTGGCAAAATTCTAAAGTATAGATATTTCAATTTATAGACGCAGGATGGAATTGTGATGTCGCTCTTGCAGCAACTCCAATCAAATGCCTAGCAACAAGTTAAAACACAACAGTATTCTGTAGAAATAATAGACAGATTTTAACACATCTTGAATTTTATTCACTTTTCACACAATAAATTGAATCACAGCCATCGTCCAAAATTTTAAAACAGCTTTTGAAAATGCAGCTTGATGCAGATAAAGTCAATTCAAAGTCTTTAAATTACCCATCTACAATATTGTTTTTAAAAATGATTCACCACTTAAAAACAAGGTGCTCCTTAGTTTAAAATTATGACAGCATACTTTAGCCAACATGAATATTTTTGAGTCACAATATAGTCATACCGATACTTTATCTATTTTTTAGCTAAAGATATGCGATAAAAAGTCATTGAATTGAAATAAATTCAGCCAATTTAGTCGTAATGCGCTAGTCCTAAAGTCTAACTCGATGTAACATATTGCGTCTTTTGAATTTAACTGTGATAGGACTTATGCGCGAGTACGCTGTATTTACCTCGGAATCTGTAAGCGAAGGCCATCCAGATAAAATGGCTGACCAAATCAGTGATGCCATTTTGGATGCAATCTTAAAAGAAGACCCTTATGCGCGGGTTGCTTGTGAAACGCTTGTAAAAACGGGTGCGGTTGTACTGGCAGGTGAAATCACAACAACTGCAAATGTCGATTTTGAAGCCGTTGTTCGTCAAACCGTAAATGGCATTGGTTACCATCATTCTGACTTAGGTTTTGATGGTTCAACCTGTGCGGTCATTAACATGATTGGTAAACAATCACCTGAAATTGCACAAGGTGTAGACCGTCAAAAGCCTGAAGATCAAGGCGCAGGTGACCAAGGTTTGATGTTTGGTTACGCCAGCCGTGAAACTGATGTATTAATGCCTGCCCCAATTTCTTACGCACACCGCTTAATGGAAAAGCAAGCTGAATTACGTCGCAGTGGTGCTTTGCCGTGGTTACGCCCAGATGCAAAAAGTCAGGTGACTTTTGCTTATGAAAATGGTGTGCCTGTACGTTTGGACGCGGTGGTGTTATCTACTCAGCACGATCCTGAAATTTCGCAAATTCAGCTTAAAGAAGCGGTAATTGAAGAAATTGTGAAAAAAGTGATTCCTGCAGAAATGTTCCATGCAGACACCAAATTCCACATCAACCCAACAGGTATGTTTGTGATTGGCGGCCCTGTCGGTGACTGCGGTTTAACTGGTCGCAAAATCATTGTCGATACTTACGGCGGCATGGCACGTCATGGTGGCGGTGCATTCTCTGGTAAAGACCCATCTAAAGTTGACCGTTCTGCTGCTTACGCAGGTCGTTATGTTGCAAAGAATATTGTGGCAGCTGGCTTGGCAGACAAATGTGAAATTCAGGTGTCTTATGCTATTGGTGTTGCAGAGCCAACGTCAATTTCAATCAACACCTTCAACACTGCAAAAGTGGCAGATGAGTTGATTATTGCTTTAGTACGTGAACACTTCGATTTACGTCCATACGGCATTACCAACATGTTGAACCTGTTACAACCAATGTATAAACAGACTGCAGCTTATGGCCACTTTGGTCGTCAAGGTTCTGACACTGCATTTACATGGGAAAAAACCGACAAAGTTGAGGCGTTAAAAGCTTCTGCAGGTCTGTAATGTAAAACTTTTCAGTTTTATCAAGCTCACTTCGGTGGGCTTTTTTATGCCTAAAATTTAGCTGTCAAACCACAATATACAAAATACGAATATGTTATAGTGAATCATTCCTGAGATTTTTTAAATACTCATCTAAGATAATGATGTAGGAGTTTATTATGGCGGTTATTCTTCAAGTCGATTTCCCTTCTGAAGGCCCATTTGGCGAAAGCATGAGCCAAGCGTACCGTGAACTTGCAGAAAGCATTAACCTAGAAACTGGCATGCTTTGGAAAATTTGGACTGAGAACAGTCAAACACAGGAAGCAGGTGGAATCTATCTGTTTGATCATGCGGCCAATGCTGAACGCTATTTAAAAATGCACACTGCACGTTTAGAAAGTTTTGGCGTGAAGGATATTCGTGGCAAGATTTTTGAGGTGAATGCTGCACTGTCTGCAATCAACCAAGCTGACTTCTTAAGTCGCTAATCTTTTTAAATTGCTCATCCATATTGAAGAATAAAATGGTGAGTCTCTTCAATATTGAAAAAACAGTTGAATAAAATCCTGAGCCATTTAATGATTCAGGATTTTTTGAAATCTTGTATAGACGAAATAAGCGTTAAGCTTGGATGCAGCACTTATTGCGTACGAATCACCTCAAGCACCGATTGTTGCACGGGCACTTCTTGATGATCTTGCAAATAAACATGCACGACTTTAAACACAACGGCTGCTGCCAAGCATGCCAAAATACAGAATAACCAGAAACCATAAGGACTACGAATATTGTGTGAACCACAAGTACCACATTCTTTTTCTGATGATTCCACCACCCGATTGCAACATGCGCAACGATACTGATGATACAGCATAGGTATTCTCCTACTTCACTGTAATTCTTGTTTTTATTGTTACACCATCTACCCTGATGCAGTGTAATTTTGTTTAAGCAACTGTGACACTTTGTAGCCTGCATCCTTTGGATGATTTAACTGACACAATCGCTTGTGAATTAGAATGTCAAAGTTCTGCTATTCGCGCAAATCGTATTTTTGAATAAACAGTCACTTTATCCATCTAAAATAGGTATGTCGTGGTAAAATTCTACATGTTCGATCATCTAAAACTTAGGTTCAAACTTAGCTTTCAGTACATATTTTTTTATTACACGGAGTAAAGTTAAAGTGGTGCAACTCATTAAAAAAGGTGGCTTGCGAGAACGTGCCAACCGTAGTCGTAAATACCAAGGTTCGGAAAATACCGAAGCAACTTTGCAATCAAACCGTACTTATCAACCCAATCATTTAGATAAAACTGAAAACACGACTGCAACCGAAATACTGAATGAAAAATCGTCAAACTTGGCTTTGGACAACATCAAATCATCTAACTAATTGGCATCAAAACCTATGTTTTAAAACATACGCAGTGCATCTAACCACAACCACACAGCAAATAATAAAAATAATCCGCCCGAGACCATATCAATATAACTGCCTGAACGCTGATATAACTTTTTCATTTTTGGTGTCGAAAGTAGCAACATAAATAGTGTAAATGTCACAAAAGTTTGGATTGGAATAATCACTGCCAATTGGGCTTTTAAAGATGCACTTGCCGATGAACTCAACGCCAAAGCAAATACACTACTAAAATAAATTAAGGTTTTCGGATTAGATAAATTGGTGAATAGCCCCAATAAAAAGTAGTTTTTTGCGGCTGGAATTTGCACTTGAGT
Organism: Acinetobacter seohaensis; assembly: GCF_056431365.1. Classification (NCBI taxonomy): domain Bacteria; kingdom Pseudomonadati; phylum Pseudomonadota; class Gammaproteobacteria; order Moraxellales; family Moraxellaceae; genus Acinetobacter; species Acinetobacter seohaensis. The sequence continues at coordinate 48,132 of NZ_JBWKMK010000022.1, read as the reverse complement.
ATCATCAAACTGTTTGCGCTGCTGCCAACTATGCCAACCGCCCGACAACATGCCCCATCCCATTTTGGCAAGAAATAAACCGCCAATCAGCATTAAGACTTGCTGAATCCAAGGAAATTGCTGCACCAAAACCGTAAAACCTAATAAGGTCAGCACCACCCACACCACAATCCCTGATGAAATACCCGCAATAATCTGCAAGGTATTACGGCGGGTATTGCTGGCTGCACTTTTGGCAATTAATAAAACATCTGGTCCTGGACTAAGCTGTGCCACAAAATGCAGCGCACAAATGGTGAATAACAAAGACATAAATACATCAGGAGAATTGAAAATCCGATTATACCTTGTGCGGTAGGAGAATAAATAAGGCTTTAAATGCACACCTCAATGTTTAAACACTCACGTGCATATTCACCAAAAAATACCCATAAAAAAACCGAATCAGCACGATTCGGTTTGATCTCAAGCATCACCCATATTATTTAGGTGGATTGACATCTTTCATTTCAATTTTTTTCGCATCGGGGGTAATTTCACGTGCTTCACCATCAATAATACTGGAATCACGACCACCGCCCTGCTGATTTTGCATGTCTTGCATTTGGCGCATTAAATCTGCAAACGGGTTTTGACCTGCTCCGCCCATGCCATTCATATCGCCCATCATGCCACCCATCATTTGATCCATCATGGCTTGCTGACGTTTCATCATGGCTTTCATCATTGCCGCTTTAAAGGCATTTTGTACGGCAGGAATCATCACCAGCAATGCCAAAACATCGCTGATTAATCCTGGAATCATCAATAAAAAACCCGCAAAAATTTTAGGTAAATTATTACTCAGCGCAGGATCGGCACTCATCTGCCCCATTTGCATTTGCTGCATTTGTGGCATCACGCCTGCAGAATATTTACGAATCAGGTTCAAACCAATGAAGAAAGCAGCGACAAACCAAAAGAACACGTACCACATGCTCCCCACTAGGTCGCCCACACCAATCCAGACGAAGACTTCAAGAACTAAGCCAATTAGAACAATAAGAAATAATTTCATGAAAATTAATCTAATCTCAACAAAATAAATAAAATGCAGTAACCAAGTGCTTCATCGGGATCAAGCTTTTTTGATTCGCTGTTGTTTCAATATGGGCATTATTGTATTTTTAAAGGTTAAGTCTGTCATTAATATTTTCATCATCACCCAATAACAGACTTAATACGTCTATATATTTAAACGATAAAGATAAAAATATGCGGCATAAGCCAATAATAACCACAACGCAATAAAAACTGATGCTGCAATATAACTGCTCGGTTTTTGACTGATTGCATCGGCTTGCAGACGACAGCGCTGCATCACCTCTGTGGGCACTAAGCGCAATACCAACATGATGCCCAAGGGCACTAGAATCAAATCATCCAAATAGCCCAAAACAGGAATAAAGTCTGGAATTAAGTCGATGGGTGAAATGGCATAAGCGACAACCAATAAGGCTACCAATTTAGCAAGAAATGGTGTTTCAGGATCACGTGCTGCAAACCACACTGCATAGACATCTCGTTTAATTTGCTTAGCCCACTGTTTTAGCTGATCAATCCATCTGGCCATAGCTTGCCTCTTTTTAACATCATATTTTGAGTATAGAGCTCAATACTTAAAATAAAATGAAGTCTAACTTCGAAAATATGACAGAGATATACTCCAATTGTTTAAACAGCAGCTTACTGACCGAATGTTTTGAAATTACTCCACACAAAAGAGATTTAAACTCCTATAATTCAACTTGATGTAATTTTTTAAGGCTTTGCATGTCACTTATTATTGGAATCGACCCTGGTTCTCGGCTTACTGGCTACGGCATTATTGAACGTGATGGCGCTAAATTACGTTTTGTAGATGCAGGAACCATTCGCACCGAAACTAGTGAAATGCCTGAACGCTTAAAACGGATTTTTGCAGGGATTGAACGGATTGTGAAATTTCACGGCCCGACTGAAGCTGCAGTTGAACAAGTGTTTATGGCGCAAAACCCAGACTCTGCCTTGAAATTGGGACAGGCTCGTGGTGCAGCGATTGCCGCTTTGGTGAATTTAGATTTACAGGTGGCGGAATATACCGCTCGTCAAATTAAACAATCTGTCGTGGGTTATGGCGCTGCCGATAAAGAACAAGTACAAATGATGGTCATGAAATTATTAAATCTATCCATCAAACCACAACAAGATGCTGCCGATGCTTTGGCTGCTGCAATTTGCCATGCTCATGCATCGGGCAGTATGACCAAATTGGCTGTGCTCAATGCCTTGGGTGGTATGGCTCGCGGGCGCAGTCGCTCAAGCTCCAGACGTCGCTAAATCAGCATCGCCATCGCTTATATTTTACCGATTCACAACCTGATAAATCGCTTGGCTCATGTGCTGTGCCTGTAAACCGCGCATGCCCTGCTGTGCCAATACATCCCCCGCCAAGGCATGTAACATGACAATTTCATGCAATTGAATTTTATGATGAAACTGGGCTTTTAAACTGGCAATCATGCCTGCCAACACATCGCCCATACCACCTGTACCCATACCAGGATTGCCTGCGGTACAAATCCACAATGAACTTGCTTGCGGTTCTGTAGATGCAGCTTGCAAAGTCAAACTACCTGAACCTTTTAACACCCAATCGCCTGCATAGCGTTGCTGCAATTGCTGAATCGCGGCAATACGGTCTGCTTCAATGGCTGCAACCGTAGTATTGAGCAAGGTCGCAGCCTCACCTGAATGTGGTGTGGCATAACTGTTCGGTTTTAATTGGGCTGGATGATGCGATGAATGCGCTTGTTTCGCCAAAAACCACAAGGCATCGGCATCGTAAACTACTTCTACCTCGGACTGATTTAGTGCGGCAAACCAGTCTGCATAATGCTGTTCTGCCCAAGCATCTCGTCCTAGTCCCATCCCTAAACTCACGGCATCGACCTGTGAAATTAAGTGCTGAATTTCTGCGCCTGTCAGTGCGTCTATATCCCGCAACATTAAATTCGGCGCACGGCTTAATATCGCCACATGATGTTTGGCATGACAGACCACAGTCACTTTCCCTGCACCTGCGCTTGATGCGGCTTCTGCAGCCATCATCACCGCACCACCCATTTGCGCATGTCCGCCCACAATCAACACATGCCCATAACTGCCTTTGTGTCCAAAAGCCTGCCGTGCGGGTAATTGAATCAAATGTGGTGTGAGTTGGGCCAACGCTTTGAGTTCTGCATCGGCTGGAATCAAATCCAGCACATCGACCAGTCCAGTATATTCCTGTGCCTGCCCTGTAAATAACCCTGCTTTCAAACCCAAAGCTGTAAAGGTGTAATCGGCTTTAATTGCACATGGCAATGGCTGCCCCGTGTTGGCATTTAAACCGCTTGGAATATCAACCGCAATTTTTAAACCCGCTTGTTGATTCATTGCGTGAATAAGCGACTGCCACTCATCATTTAAAGGACGATCTAAACCAATACCAAATAATGCATCAATATAGCAGTCATAACTTTGTTGAAATGCAAAACCTTGAATTATATTGACTTGTTCTGTCTGAGCTTCTAAAAAAGCCTGATGTAAATCTGCCGATGAACCGCGTGTTGCGGCATAAATATCGACTTGAAAACCTGCTTGTTTTAAATATTTTGCAGTTAAATAGCCATCGCCTGCGTTATTGCCTTGTCCACAACACACAGCAATTTTTTGTATTGTAGATGGCTGTTTTGCAAAAATTTTGCGAATTTGTAAATGCAGTGTCCACGCCACTTGCTGCATTAAACCGTAAGAACTATTTTGACGGGCAAACCAGCGCTGCTCCCACGCTTGAATACTTTGACTATGATAAACAGGGCTATGGTACACTTGCTGCGGCATTTTCTTCCCTTCTATTTTGTTATGGCAACATCCACCACTTCAGCACATATTTCTCTGCATCAAGACGATCCAGCCGCCTTGAAAGCGTGGATTAAAGCTCAAGCTTTGGCGCTTGGTTTTGCTGATTGTGTCATTGCCAAACCAGATGCTCAAGCAGAATTAGCACGTTTTCAGGAATATTTAAAACGTGGCTATCATGGCGATATGAAGTTTCTGGAAGAAAATTTAGACAAGCGCGCTAATCCCACACTGTTAGTCCCGAATACAAAAAGTATTATTTGTGTGCGGATGAATTATTTGGTGGAAACACCACGTCCACGACACATTCCCGATGCACCTAACTCTGCAATTATTGCCCGTTATGCACGTGGGCGCGATTATCACAAAGTCATGCGCGGACGCCTAAAAACCCTTGCGACACGTATTCGTGAAAAAGTGGGCGAGTTTGAATCACGCCCCTTTGCCGACTCAGCCCCAATTTTTGAAAAGTCTCTTGCAGAAAGTGCAGGCATGGGTTGGACAGGCAAACACACATTACTAATTCATAAAAAATCTGGGTCTTTTTTTGTATTGGGTGAGCTGTTTACTTCACTAGATTTACCTTTTGATGCACCTGCAACTTCGCATTGCGGTTCTTGCACAGCCTGCATCGACATTTGCCCAACACAGGCCATTGTTGAACCTTATATGTTGGATGCGCGCAAATGTATCGCTTATTTAACCATTGAATATCAAGGTGTGATTCCTGAAGAATTACGCCGTGGCATTGGTAATCGTGTGTTTGGTTGTGATGATTGCCAACTGATTTGCCCGTGGAATAGCTTTGCCCAAGTCACCATGGTGGATGATTTTCATCCTCGACATGCCTTAGATCAGATCAGCTTGCTAGATTTATGGCAATGGGATGAAAGCACGTTTTTAGCCAAAACTGAAGGTAGTCCATTGCGACGTACAGGCTATCAAAGTTTTATGCGTAATATTGCCATCGGGCTTGGTAATGCTCCTTTTTCAGCACAAATTTTACAAATTTTGCAGCAAACGCGAACACAGCATGATGAGATTGTGCAAATCCATATGGATTGGGCGATTCAGGAACAATTGCTTAAACAGCCTAAAATTAAACAAAAATGACCACCAAAATAGTGCGATATTTTAAGTGCAGTTTTCTTGCCAATTTATGCAAATAACTAAATTTTAGCAACAAATTCATCGCAAAAATAATAATCCATAAAATTTAATTTTGCAGCGAAATATCAGAAAAATTGCTTAAGTTTGCAACTAAATAGACTGCATGATTTTAATTCTATTCTGTCGAATATTAGCCATGAAATTGGGAGATTATGCCTTTCTGATTCCAACTATTTGTGTATGATACAGACTATGAATAATAGGGATGATGGACTTTTACTTATGTCAGTACGCAATGATTGGACTCGGGAAGAAATTCAGCAGTTATATGAACAGCCTTTTCTGGATTTAGTCTTTGAAGCACAACGTGTGCATCGCCAACATTTTGCTGCCAATACCGTACAAGTCAGTACCTTATTGTCTATTAAAACAGGCAAATGCCCTGAAGATTGCAAATATTGCTCGCAGTCTGCGCATTATGATTCACAGCTTGAAGCTGAAAAACGTATTGCAGTGGATAAAGTCATTCAAGAAGCTAAAGAAGCCTTAGCATCAGGTTCTTCACGCTTTTGTATGGGTGCTGCATGGCGTAATCCGCATGAACGCGATATGCCGTATGTTCTAGAAATGGTACGTGAAGTCAAAGCATTGGGCTTAGAAACTTGCATGACTTTAGGGATGTTAAACCAATCGCAGGCAGAACGCTTAAAAGATGCAGGTTTGGATTATTACAACCACAACCTAGACACATCGCGTGAGTATTATCCCAATGTGATTAGTACTCGCAGCTTTGATGACCGCTTAAATACTTTAGATATTGTGCGTCAAACAGGTATGAAAGTGTGTAGTGGCGGTATTGTCGGTTTAGGTGAAGATACCCAAGACCGTATTGGTTTGTTACATGAATTGGCGACTTTACCGTTACACCCTGAATCTGTGCCAATCAATATGTTAGTTCCGATTGAAGGTACACCACTGGCTGAAGTCGAAAAGCTAGATGTGATTGAATGGATTCGTACTATTGCAGTTGCACGTATTATCATGCCAAACAGCTATATTCGTTTGTCTGCAGGGCGTGAATCGTTGTCTGATTCAGATCAGGCATTGGCATTTATGGCAGGTGCGAACTCGTTATTCTCAGGTGAAAAACTTTTAACTACACCAAACGCAGGCGAAGGCAAAGACAAACAATTGTTCCAAAAGTTAGGCTTAGTGCCTGAACGTGCTAAACCAACGGTTTCTGAATTGTCGGTAGATGCGATGGCAATGGCTTAAAGTTTTAGCATCCATCCAAATGTACAAAGTCCCGCAAAGGGACTTTGTTTTTTATGCAGCAAAATAAGTTTATGCGGCAATGCTTTTAAGAGGTGATTAAAATTCCGTAACTGGCATTTAAATACTGCCCTGTTTTAATAATATCTACCCCGTTGGCATGTTCTACCGTCAGTTGTTGCTGAATCGCATCATAATAAAACCGATCATAACAGTCCTGATGATGCAGCAACCACGTCAAAGTATCTGCTAGATTGTCATCTACAATATACGTTTTTTCTTGAAAGTTTTTAGCCATAAATACGGTCAGTTCAATATTTCTAGGTACTGGATTTTAAGCGGAATACCTTGTGGGATAAAGTGTGCGGAGGATAGAAAATTTAATTGTGCACTTGTATAAATCAAACTTCGTACAGCATGAGAAGTCTCCCCACCAAAAGAGGTGGGAATGATATATGTAGTTTTGAAGATGGATAAGTGCAGTCTAATCTATACATGCAGGCAAGACTAAGCAAAATATTCAGGCTATTAGCCTAAAATAAAAAAGTGAGTCATAAAGACTCACTTGGTTTTAATACAGATTCAATACTTAACATTATTGTGTCTTAGAATCCCCACACTTACGACACTCTAAATGCGCCCCGATTTCTTCCATTGCGTCATATTCATAAATATGGATACAGAAAATTTGCTTTAACAGTTTGATCATAAATGACATTCCTTTTGATTTTTATACATCACGTTTGTGATCTCATCCTGAGATACAAATGTCATCAAGGCTGATTGACATAAACTACTATTATCATATTTAAAAAAAATAGCAAATCTAATTTAGGAACTTTCCGACAAATGACAAATTCATCTGCATACTTGCTGAAATTGAGTGCATAAATAGCTGTAAATTCATTCGCTTATATTATTTCAATTTTCAGCGCACTTGAAACAAGAAAATCTGCTCAAAAGCTAATTTATTAAAAACCAAAGAATCGCAATAGCCAATAACATCATGCTTTCTGTTATTTCAATACTCGCACCAACGGTATCGCCCGTAATTCCACCTAAACGCTGCATAAATTTATATCGCAAATACAAGGTGCTAAGGATAAAAGTCAGAACGGTCACCAAACCCACCCATCCCCAAAGCACTCCTGCAAGCAAGGTCAATGCGATCACAATTTTTGTGCCTGTTTTAGGCAAATGTGCCTGAATAGCAGTGCCTAAACCATTGGCACGTAAATAAGGCGTGCTTAAAAATAAAACCAAAGCGCTTAATCGTCCCAATACGGGTACAAACAGCAAAAATGCCAAATACTGTTGTTCGAGCAATACATACAACGCAGACCATTTTAATAAACAGCAGATCAGTAAGCTCAATACTCCAATCGGGCCGCTGCTTGGGTCTTTCATGATGTTTAAGCTACGTTCAGGATCACCAAAACCGCCGACCCATGCATCGGCAGTATCAGCCAGTCCATCTAAATGTAAACCACCTGTCAGCCAAATCCAGAGCACTAAAATTAAGCTGCTACTCAGAACCAAAGGCAAGAATTGCAATAAATGCGCCATCCCCCACAGCGCAGCTCCAATTAGTAAGCCAACGAGCGGATAAAACAGCAGTGATTGTGCATTTTGCGCTGCAGTTGGCATCTGTTTTAAAGAAACAGGAAAAGTGCTCAGGAATTGCAAGGCAATCCAAAAAGGTGTCATGTTTGCCCCTGCATGCAAATGTTGCCATTGGGATGTAACTGGAATGAACTCAATTGCCCCAACGCTGCAGACATTTTTAAAATATCGTCTAAAGATTTTTTCTGCGCCAATACTTTGAGCAATTTAATTACCCCGCCATGCGTGACCAATAACACACGTTTAGGTTGTTGCTCGAGTTGTTGTAAATATTGGTTGAGATCGGACAGACCTTGCAAAATGCGCTGCTGAAAATTTAGCAAAGATTCTGCTTGTGGCGGACTAAATTGGGTCGGTGTCATCCAAAATTTAGCTAAATCTTCAGGGTATTGTTCATATAAGGTTTGAGTGGAAATAGCTTCCCATGCACCAAAATGCATTTCCTGAAATTGTGCATCAATATACAGTGGCAATTGCTGTGCTTGCGCAAAGGTCTGAGCAACCTGCAGACAACGCTGTAAAGGTGAACTTGCCACAACATCCCATCGCTGTCCTGTAGCTATTGCCGTGTTTAAAGTCTGCTGCATGTCTTGCCAACCTTTTAAAGTCAAAGCATCATCGGTTGAGCCACGCAAAGTATGACCCAATTCTGTTTCGCCATGTCTTAATAGGTCTAGCATGATCATAAAGATACTTTCTCACCAATAACCGCAGCTTCGGCAAAAGTCGCCATTTGATTATGCAAGGCACAGGCCAGTTGGATAATGCCCAATGCCGCGCCCGCACCGCTGCCCTCACCTAAGCGTAAATTTAGATGCAGCAAGGCTTGTGCACCTAATGCTTCTAATAAGCGACGATGTCCATATTCAGCCGATTGATGCCCAAACAACATCCATTCTCGGACTTGAGGATTTAAACGCACTGCAACTAATGCAGCAGCACTGCTGATAAAACCATCCACCACCATCGGCAAGCCCAACTGCGCACAGCGAATATACGCGCCCACCATTGCAGCGACCTCCAATCCACCGACTGCACACAAGGCTTTAAAAGCATCATCTTGTACATAATCTTGATGCAGAGCTAGAGCGGCATCAATCACCTGTTTTTTATGTTGCAATTGTGCAGTGTCAATTCCTGTGCCTATGCCAGTCAAAGCTTCAGCAGGTTCTTGTAATAAAAAGCAAGACAAGGCTGATGCCGAACAGGTATTTCCAATACCCATTTCACCTGCGACATAAATCGAGGCCTGCTGTGCGATGGCATCTTCCACACTTTGACGTCCAAGTGCCATCGCATCTGCACACGCTTGTTCAGTCATGGCGCGGGTTTTGGCAAAATTCGCTGTGCCTGCACGAATACAATGCCGCTCTACTCCTGCATATTCATACGCTTCCCCGACCGAGCCGCAATCCACCACTTGTAAATGCGCCTGATATTGTCGGGCGATGACGCTGATACATGCCCCACCTGTGGCAAAATTTTGTAGCATTTGCCGAGTCACGGCTTGGGGATAGGCGGAAATATTTTCTTCCATCACGCCATGATCGCCTGCGAAAATACATATCCACGGACGTTCAATATTCGGCTGCGTTGTTCCTTGCAAAGCCGCCAGTTGAATCGCAATATTTTCCAATGCTGCCAATGAACCTGTTGGTTTGGTCAATTGAAGTTGTCGTGCAATTGCCTGTTGTTTCATCTGTTCATTTGGCTTTTGACACGCTGCAAACCACCAAGTCATTTCTTCTCTCCTTTTAAAAGCATTGGAAAACCTGCGACACAGAACTGCACTTTGTCTGCAATTTGTCCCAATTGCTGATGTAATCGCCCTGTTTCATCGACAAATTTTCGGGTTATTTCGCCCATCGGTACAACGCCCAAACCTGTTTCATTGCTCACTAAAATAATATCGGCTTGCAACTGAGGTAAAACTTCGAGCAATGCTGAAATTTGTTGTTCGGCAAAGCTTTCTGCAGATTGCATCAACAAATTACTCATCCACAAGGTCAGACAATCTACTAAAATCACAGCATTCGGATGATCCAGCATCTTTAACTGCTCCGCCAAATACAAAGGCTCTTCGCACAATTGCCAAGTCTGCGGACGCTGTTGTTGATGATGCTGAATCCGCGCCTGCATTTCTGCATCGCCCGCTTGTGCAGTTGCTACATAAATGACGGATTTGCCAAGTTGCTGCGCGGTTTGCTCAGCCATACGGCTTTTACCCGAACGCGCACCGCCCAAAATAAGTTGAATCACATGTGCTCCAAAGGAAATTGATGCGTGCTAAATAGCTGACCTTGTAAAGTGTGTGCCTGATAATAACCAAAATTTAAATGATGGATATCTAAATCGAAATATTGCACGGGGAGATTTTGAATACGCTGCAAAATCAAATTGGTTGAACACGCTGTTTGATATAAACCCAAAGTAATATGTGGATGATACTGTAAAGCTGCGATTTCAGCCCCGCCTACGCTAAGTGCCTGACGTATACGCGCCAGTTGCTGTGATTGATCTTGCACTTCTACAAATAAAGCACTATCAAAACTATTGATGCCGCCCACTTTCAGTTGAAAAGGCTCTAGTTGCAACTGCTGTAAGGCTTGAACTTGTTGTTGTAATTGTGACTCGAGAAAGTCATCTTCCCAATGCTTTTTTGCTGCATAAAACCCACAAATATATAAGGTGATATGAAACTGGCGAGTGTTTGGGCGAAATAATACATCTGAAAATTGCTGTTTTAATTGTTGTAAATAACATTCTAAAGCTGGATGTTGAACAGCTAAATACCAAAGCACATAACGCTCACGCCCACGATGCCATTCAGGATAATCATGCTGCTGTGTTGGAATAACGTACTGATTGGCTTGAATAAACACGGGATAATTCAATGAATTAAAACAGCTTATGGTAAAACATTCACAACTGAATAGACATGAAAATCATGCAATTTGAGGTGAATATTTTTCAGTTTGGTATTTTAACCATCTACATCATTTAAATAATTTTGATTTTAATGAGATGGATAAAATTCAGAAGATGGCTGAAACAGGTCTGCAATGTTATGCTGAAATGAAGATGATATTTTCTAATCTACACAAGACACTACATTACTGTGAAGCTTTACCCCATCAGAATCGGTATAACTGGAGTTTATGATGCAACAAGAATTGATCTGTTATAAACAACTTCCTATTTGGAATCATGACTCAATTCCACAAGGGTTTAAAAAACAACACAATACCCAAGTCGGCACATGGGCGAAGTTGACTATTTTAAAAGGCGAATTGCATTTTTCGATGCTGCATGAATCTGGTGAAGTACAATCTGAGCATATTTTTTCCGTGGAAAATCAACCACCATTTATTGAACCGCAAGCGTGGCATAAAATTGTATCTGCCAGTGATGATATTGAGTGCCAGCTTAGTTTTTATTGTTTGCCTCAAGATTATTTTGTTAAAAAATATAAATTAAGCCCAACACATTCTGAAATTTTAATGGCACTTCCACAGTTAACCGTGGGTAAAGCTTTGGATGTTGGCTGTGGTACAGGCCGAAATGCGCTGTATTTGAGCCAAAACGGTTTTCAGGTGGATGCTTGGGATGTGAACCTAGTGAGTATCCAAAAATTAAATGAAATTATTGCTGCAGAACAGATTTCATCTATTCAAACTGCTGTTCGGGATTTCAATCAGGATGCCACTATTACTGGTGAATATGACTTCATCAACTGTATCGTAGTAATGATGTTTTTGGCGCCTGAAACTATCCCTCCTCTTATTCAGCATATGCAGCAAGCGACCAAACCTCAAGGCTTTAACTTAATTGTTTGCGCGATGAATACTGAAGATTACCCTGTGCAACAGGACTTCCCTTTTAGTTTTAAAGCGGGTGAGTTAAGTGCTTATTATGCTGATTGGGATATTGTGAAATACAATGAAAATGTCGGTGAATTGCACCGTAAAGATGCAGATGGTAATCGAATTAAACAGCGTTTTGCGACATTGTTGGCGAGGAAAAAGTAGAATCACAAAAGAAATTTGAAACAGATGATCTTTTTTAGCTGCTCGCAAACGAGGAGTTGTTTGTCCTAGATACTGCCTAGGATCAAGGGTTCATATGTTATTCTGTAGTGAGGTATACAATTATTAAGGTAACTTATGAAAATAGCGAATACGAAATTACTAGCTGGTGCTTGTATGGCCCTAACTTTAACTATGCTTAGCCCTGCCGTACTTGCAAATGATAACAATGATATACGAAAGATTGTAGTAGTTAACTTTGCAAAAAAAGCTTACTCTGCAAATTATTACGGAAGGATAGATGGATACAAGTATGATTCCTACAAATTTTATGCTAAAAAAGGGCAAAAGTTAAAAGTGAAGTTGACTGGAGGAAATGTTGAAACTTACTTATGGGGTAATCAATTAAAAGACTCCATCAGTCTTGGAGAATATTCTCCAGAGCTTGATGATAATGGTATTTATATTTTACCTGCGTCAGGTGAGTATGAAATTAGAGTATTTCAACCTAGATCACAAGCAAGAAAAGATAAAAAACCTCAATACTGGATGAGTATTAACATCAAATAAAGAATTGCTAGATTCGTTTAAGTTTTAATACAAGGGTTCAAAACTAAGGGTTCAAAACTATTGCCAGTTAAACTGGGGCGTGATTTTTACGTGTATGGAGACTGTAAATAAAACTGTATTTACACAGAATTATTTACACCCTCATCAAATTCTTAAGAAATTTGCATCCTAATCAGAATCATATTTCTGACAATAAAAAAACTGTATGAATTGCATTCGGTTTTTTTCTGTGATGAACTTACATCTCTGCAATCACACCTAAAATCCCCGTAATAATCATTTCAATCGCAATAGTACCAATCAGTAACGCAGATAATCGACCTACAATATCCACATAACGGTCTATATATTTGGCATGCTTATACCTGAGATGATCATGCGCAAACTTCATCAAAATCATTAAACTACAGGTTAGCGCCAAGGTGAGGAAAATTACCAGCGCAGCCCCACTAATGGGCAAAGTCATGCCTGTTACCACGGCGGCACTAATCGTCCCCGGTCCAATCATAAAAGGCATAGCAATGGTACCTGCCAAATGTTCAGGTGCTCCCCGCATCTCACCGATGGTTTCTGCACCTTGAAACACATAGCGATAACCAATCACCAAGAAAATAAGCCCACCAAAGATTTGAAATGCCTCAAACCGCACATTCAAATATTTGCTGAAAATAGCTTCACCACCCCATGCAAACAGCATAAATACCGCATAAGCAATTAAACAGCCTTGAATCAGGGCTTTATTAAACACTTTTGCTTCTGAATTACGAATCATGCCAATCATGTAAATGCTCATCAAAAATGGATTAAGCAATGAAAAGAACAACGCAAAAGCATGTAAATATGAGATATACATGGTGTCCCCTGATTAACTTTGTGGGTCTGGAAATAACGGACGATTTCCAGGACTGATTCGGTTTATATGTAAGAAGGTCATATGTCGTTCGTATCTGTCTAGAATGTCATTAATAACTTGCTCTTTGGTGTAACCAACCAAATCATTACCTTGTGAACCTTCATAAAGATAGGTTTCCAAACGAAAATAAAACCGTTTACCCAACTTACCACGTTCACTAAATGTGGGTGCGATATAACGTACTGGCCAGATTTGATAAACAAAGTTCTGTTCTTCTTCCAGATGAATAATCAAATCTAAATGATATAAAGTTGGATCTTGCTCTAATGCACTTTCCTGCACGTCAATATTCACGCCTCTTTTTTGCATTTCTTCTGCGACGGCCAGCACGGCGGGGCGGCATATTTCATCCAGCATGCGTTTGGTATCGCTGGTTCCAGGATGATGCATAACCCGTGACAAGCGTTTTTTCCAGTTCAGAATATCTACATTACCCACCACAGGTGCTGCATTCAAACTGCTACTGGCTTGTCGATAATCTTCAAGTCTTAAAGATTTATATAAACCTGCCATCACCAAGAACATAACAAAACTAAAAGGCAACCCCATGATAATAGTTGCATTTTGCAAAGCAGTAATCCCATTGGTCATCAACATGGCCAAGGTCAGCAAGCCAATGGCAATAGCCCAAAATACACTGAGCCAGCGTGGTGCATCATGGTCGACATTGGTAAATTGTGTGGTGAAATTCCCTAAGACCAATGCACCTGAGTCGGCTGAAGTCACATAAAATAACAACCCTGTAATGGTTGCGATGCCTGCAATAAAAGGAAAATACGGATATTGAGCCAACAAGTCGTAGAAACCGTGTGCTGGATTGGCAATGACGGTTTGAGCCAATGCCAGATTTCCATCAAAAATCACATTGTATAATGCACTATTTCCGAAAATTGACAGCCACGTTAGGGTAAAAATTAACGGAATGATTAAGGTACCACTGACAAACTCACGAATGGTACGCCCACGAGAAATACGTGCAAGAAAGAGTCCCACAAAAGGTGACCAAGCCACCCACCAAGCCCAGAAGAATAGCGTCCAACTGTTCATCCATTCTTTGGGTTGCTGAAAGGCAAAACTTTCCAAGGTCATACTTGGGAAACGGCTAATGTAATCGCCAATATTTTGCACAAAAGTATTGAGTAAAAATTCTGTATTGCCGAGGAATAAAATAAACAGCATCAAACCCACGGATACATAAATATTCACTTCCGAGAGTATGCGCAGACCTTTATTTACACCTGAAGTCACCGAAATAATGGTCATCACTACAGCAACACCAATTAGGGATGCCTGCATCCACAGATTTTCAGGTAAATCGAACAGTACATGTAAACCGTAATTCAGTTGCACGACACCAATACCGCAGGTGGTCGCAATACCGAAAATCGTCCCGATCACCGCGGCAGTATCCACACTATGTCCAATCGGACCATGAATTTTTTGACCAAAAATCGGATAAAGCGCGGAACGGATGGTGAGTGGCAAATTGTAGCGATAGCTGAAATATCCCAATGCCATGCCTATCAAGGCGTACATGCACCATCCTGTCAGGCCATAATGGAATAAAGTCCAGACCATACTCTGGCGTGCAGCTTCAAAGGTCTGTCCTTCACCTACTGGTGGATGCATATAATGGGATAAAGGTTCAGCGACCGAGAAGAACATCAAATCGATACCAATCCCTGCTGAAAACAGCATGGCAGACCAACTGAGTAAACTAAATTCGGGTTTAGAATGTTTGGGGCCAAGCTTAATATCACCATAGCGTGAACAGGCAATAAAAATCACAAACACCATATACAGTGTGGCAGCCAGTAAATAGTACCAACTGAAGGTGGAACTGACCCATGCCAAAACTGCATTCAGCGTTTGATTGGCGAAGTCATTGAACAAAATGGTGGTAATTGAAAAAATTAAAATAATGAGAGCTGAAATATAAAAGACCACACCATTTAAACGGTCTTTTGGTACTAATGTTTGATCATCAACTGCTCTTGGATTATCTGTTGCCATACAATCCTCAAGGAAGTAAATATAAGTTGAAAATCAATTTTTAAACTTCTCGCTGTCGAGAGCTTAAAAATCGATAAGTGCTATACGACAGTACTTTTGTCTCCGACAAAAATGCTATCTTCGTGTAACCGAATGTTTAGCCAGAATATAAAGATATGTGGCAGTGTAACAAATTCCCTAAATTTGCCCTGCTTACACAACCAATTCCAACATGAGAACGACATAAATAAACTGTTCTTCTCCTTAAACTCAATTTTTGTAGAAGCTTTTAGGTGTTGTATCCGATGTTTCAAGCAAGAACATAAAAAAATGCGCGTACTCTGCCACAGGTTCACCAAAACCAACTACAAATCTATCCATATGATAAATAAGCATTAATACTTAAAAAATTGAGAACAAACTTTGCAAAGCTGCATTCAATTTAAACAACATGATACTTTTAATTGATTGAACGTTCAATCAATTAAAAGTATCATAAAAAAATGCTATGATGTTTTCCATGTCAATAATTGAATCTAACACCTTTAAATCTAAGGTAAATTTTCTGGATTATCATGAATAAACGTAGAGTTAAACCTGAGCATGAACGTCGTGAAGAAATCATTCGCGCAGCCTATGAGGTCATTTACGAGGTGGGTTTATCCAATACCACTATTGCTCAGATTGCAAAAAAAGCCCAACTTTCTACAGGCATTGTGAGTCATTATTTTGGTGATAAGCAGGGTTTGATTGAAAGCTGTATGCGACAAATGCTCTTTGTCTTACGTGAAACTGCGGCAACCTATAAAGCCAAAGTTAGTCAGCCCACACCAGAAAATTTACTTAAGGCAATTATTGATGCCAACTTTGACATCAGTCAGGTGAATCAAACAGCGATGCGTGTCTGGTTAGATTTTTGGTCCGCCAGCATGCACATGCCCGATTTAGGTCGCTTGCAGCGAATAAATGACCAACGTCTTTATTCAAATTTAAAATTTCATTTACTGCAGATGATGCCTAAAGACAAAGCCAGCCATATCGCCAAAGGGCTTGCTGCTTTGATTGATGGTCTTTGGTTACGCGGCAGTTTAAGTGGTCATCAAGCATTTGATCGTGACTTGGCACGTTCTATTGCATACGACTATGTCGATATGCAACTTCGCTTAATACAACAGATACGGCAGGAACAGCAAAATGAATGATGCACAATTACATCAATTGTATATCCATGGACAGTATGTCAATGCCACTAGTGGTAAAACCTTCGATACGATTAACCCTGCTACAGGTCAAATCCTTGCGAGCGTGCAGCAAGCAAGTCAAGCCGATGTAGATGCGGCGGTTAAAAGTGCCCAACAAGGGCAACAAGTTTGGGCCGCCATGACGGCTGTTGAACGGGCACGTATTCTGCTGCGTGCCGTGGATATTTTACGTAAACGTAATGATGAGCTTGCCCGTCTAGAAACGCTCGATACGGGTAAAGCATACAGCGAAACCTCTAGTGTCGATATTGTAACTGGCGCGGATGTTCTCGAATATTATGCAGGTCTTGCAACTGCGATTCAGGGCGAACAAGTACCCCTGCGTGAAAGTAGTTTTTTCTATACCCGTCGCGAACCCTTAGGCGTTGTCGCGGGTATAGGCGCATGGAACTACCCCATTCAAATTGCGCTGTGGAAATCTGCACCTGCCTTAGCTGCGGGGAATGCCATGATTTTCAAACCCAGTGAAATTACGCCACTGACGGCCTTTAAGTTGGCTGAAATTTATACCGAAGCGGGTTTGCCTGCTGGGGTCTTTAACGTGGTTCAAGGGCTTGGACAAGAAGTCGGTCAATGGCTGACTGAACATCCAGAAATTGCCAAAATTTCCTTTACAGGTGGCGTGGAAACAGGCAAAAAAGTCATGTCCAGTGCAGCTGCATCCAGTTTAAAAGAAATTACCATGGAACTCGGCGGCAAGTCTCCGTTGATCATTTGCTCTGATGCCCCTCTTGACCGCGCTGCGGACATTGCAGTGATGGCAAATTTCTTTAGTTCGGGTCAGGTGTGCACCAACGGTACGCGTGTCTTTATTCCGCGCCACCTAAAAGTCGAGTTTGAACAGGCTGTACTCGAACGTGTTAAACGTATTCGTGTAGGTGACCCAATGTTGGCAGAAACCAATTTTGGTCCGCTCACCAGTTTCCCGCATATGGAAAAAGTCTTGTCTTATATTGAATTGGGCAAACAGCAAGGTGCGACACTTTTAATTGGGGGTGAACGAGCGACCTCTGCGGAACTGGCTCAGGGCGCTTATGTCATGCCAACTGTTTTTTCAGACTGTCATGACGACATGCGAATTGTACAAGATGAAATATTTGGACCTGTGATGAGTATTTTGACTTATGACAGCATCGAAGAAGTCATTCAACGTGCTAACCAGACCCCTTATGGTCTAGCGGCGGGGGTTGTAACACAAGATATCTCGCAAGCACATCGCATTATTCACCAACTTGAAGCGGGCATTTGCTGGGTTAACACTTGGGGCGAATCCCCTGCTGAAATGCCTGTCGGGGGCTATAAGCAATCGGGTGTGGGACGTGAAAATGGTTTATCTACTTTGCAACATTATACCCGCATTAAATCCATTCAAGTCCAATTGGGCGATTATCACAGTATTTTCTAAATGCTAAATACTGACCGTTGTTCTTTATTTTTCTGTTTTTACATCCTCAACTCAACATGTCGCCACGCTCTAATCGGGCGTGGTACTGCCATAGAAAAAGGATCATTATGCATTCTACACACTACGATTATATTATTATTGGCGCTGGCTCTGCAGGTAATGTTCTTGCCGCACGTTTAACTGAAGATGCCGATGTCTCTGTTTTATTATTAGAAGCTGGCGGACCTGACTACCGACTCGATTTTCGTACCCAAATGCCTGCTGCGTTGGCTTATCCACTGCAAGGGCGACGCTATAACTGGGCTTATTTAACTGACCCCGAACCGCATATGAATAACCGCCGCATGGAATGTGGACGCGGCAAAGGTTTGGGTGGATCTTCACTGATTAATGGCATGTGCTATATCCGTGGCAATGCCATGGACTTAGAACAGTGGTCAACTTTAAAAGGTTTGGAAAACTGGAGCTATGCCGATTGTTTGCCGTACTACCGCAAAGCAGAAAGTCGTGATATTGGCGCCAACGACTATCATGGTGATCATGGACCTGTAAGTGTTGCTACACCGAAAGCCAATAATAATGAGCTGTTTCATGCGATGGTAGAAGCTGGCGTACAAGCAGGTTATCCACGTACAGATGACTTAAACGGCTATCAACAAGAAGGTTTTGGTCCTATGGATCGAACCGTCACGCCCAAGGGTCGACGCGCCAGTACAGCCCGCGGATATCTGGATATGGCAAAGCAGCGCCCCAACTTGACCATCATGACGCATGCCACCACCCATAAAATTCTGTTTAGTGGCAAACAAGCAATTGGGGTGGAATACCTGCAAGGTGCAAATCGGCAACAGTTACATCAGGTCTATGCGAATAAAGAAGTTTTGCTCTGTGCAGGCGCAATTGCATCTCCACAAATTTTACAACGTTCAGGTGTAGGCTCTAGCGAGTTATTGCGTGATCTAGATATTGAACTTATCCATGATTTACCTGGTGTCGGGGAAAATTTACAAGACCATCTGGAAATGTATCTGCAATATAAATGCATAAAACCTGTTTCGCTCTACCCCGCCTTGAAATGGTATAACCAGCCTGCCATTGGTGCCGAATGGTTATTCAATGGAACTGGGATTGGCGCCAGCAACCAATTTGAAGCAGGGGGGTTTATTCGCTCTTCCGATGAATTTTCTTGGCCCAATATTCAGTTTCATTTCCTACCTGTTGCGATTAACTACAATGGTAGCAACGCAGTCAAAGAACATGGCTTTCAAGCCCACGTCGGTTCTATGCGCTCACCCTCGCGTGGACGCATCAAACTAAAATCTAAAGATCCATTTGAACATCCAAGTATTCTGTTCAACTATATGTCTACAGAGCAAGATTGGCGCGAATTCCGCGATGCTATTCGGATTACACGTGAAATCATGCAACAACCTGCATTAGATCCTTATCGCGGTGAAGAAATTAGTCCGGGTAAACATTTAAGCAGTGATGCAGAATTGGATGACTTCGTACGCAATCATGCTGAAACGGCCTACCACCCTTCTTGTAGTTGCAAAATGGGCGAAGATGAAATGGCCGTGGTCGATGGTCAAGGGCGTGTGCATGGTCTGCACAATTTACGTGTGGTTGATGCCTCTATTATGCCGTTAATTATCACAGGGAATTTGAATGCTACAACGATTATGATGGCTGAGAAAATTGCCGATCAAATTCGTGGACTACCAGCACTAGCTCGTTCCGATGCAGGTTTTTATCAAGCCCGTTCTTCTGCATAATTTTCTCACACTCAAGCATGAGGAGACTATTTTACCTCCTCATACTTCAACTGATTAAGGGATTAAACTTTCGTTTCTTTTTTTGCATTCATCCAACGATACAATACTGGTAATAGCACCAAGGTCAATAACGTCGAAGAAATAATTCCACCAATCACCACGGTCGCCAGTGGACGTTGGACCTCTGCCCCTGTGCCCGTAGCAAGCGACATGGGAACAAAACCTAAAGACGCCACACAAGCAGTCATTAAAACAGGCCTTAATCGCAAAATCGCTCCCTGCCAAACGGCTTCATGCAGCTGATATTGCTCTCTTAACTCTTTAATAAAGGTCAGCATGACCAAACCATTTAAGACGGCGACGCCAGATAAGGCAATGAAACCAATGCCCGCCGACATTGACAAGGGAATGTCTCTTAACCACAAGAAAAACACTCCGCCAGTTAGAGCAAATGGAACACCCGTGAACACCAACAAGCTTTCTTTGACGTTATGGAAAACGGCCATCAGCAAAATAAAGATCGTCAGTAACGCCAGTGGAATCACAATCTGCATTCGAGCCTGCGCCGAGGCCAGATTTTCAAATTGACCACCATATTCAATCCAGTAACCACTTGGTAGAGGATACTGCTTAAGCTGACTTTGTACTTCTGTGACAAAAGAGCCCAAATCACGCCCTTCCACATTCGCCGTGACAATCACACGACGTTTGCCATTTTCGCGGCTGACTTGGTTAATGCCATCCATCATTTTTACAGTGGCAATATCGGTGAGTAAAATACTGCCACCATTTGGAAGCTGTATTGGCAGTTGCGCAATCCCATTGATACTACGATCTTGCTCACTGAGCCGAATGACAAAGTCAAAACGGCGGTCGCCCTGTAAAATTTCACCAACATTTTGTCCGCCAATGCTTGCTGACAAATAGTCTTGTATGGTTTTGACACTTAGGCCATATTGCGCTGCCAAGCTTTTATCAATTTCCACATTGAGCAAAGGTAAACCCGACGTTTGTTCAACTTTAACGGCGGTACTGCCTGAAATCTGCTGAATCAATTTACTTATTTTTTCAGCTTCCGCATTTAATACTTGCATGTCATCGCCAAAAATTTTGACACCGACATCACTACGTACACCCGATATTAACTCATTGAAACGCAGTTCAATTGGCTGAGAAAACTCACTGTTGTTCCCGGGCAATGTCGCTAAATACGCCTGCATACGGCTACGAAGCTCATCCAATGTTTCTTTTGGATTTGGCCATGCATCACGGGGTTTTAACATGACATAACCATCTGAAATATTTGGAGGCATTACATCGGTCGCTACTTCAGCCGTACCCGTACGCGCAAAAATAGCGTGTATTTCAGGGAATTTTTTCAGAAGTAGCTTTTCAGTATTTTCCTGAATACGAAGTGATTCTTCTAAACCAGTGCTTGGAGAGCGCAGTTGCTGTACAGCAAAGTCACCTTCACTCAGTTGCGGTGCAAACTCACTGCCGATACGCGTTGCAAGTAATCCTGTCAACATCAACAAGCACAGTGCAAAGGTTAAAACCACCGCTTTATACTGATAGGCACAGTCCAATACCCGCTGATAACGATTTTTTAGCCACAGCATCCAACGGCTTTCAGTTTCTTTGATGTCACCTTTAACAAAAAGTGCGACAGCCGCAGGTACAAAGCTGATCGACAAAATAATGGCTGCAACGAGCGCAAGTACAACAGTCAAAGCCATTGGGTGGAACATTTTTGCTTCTACACCGGTCAGTGCAAAAATCGGTAAATACACCACTAAAATAATCAGTTGACCAAAAATGAGTGGACGGCGGGCTTGACGCGCTGCCAAAAACACTTCTTTAAAACGTTCCGACTGAGTTAACGGACGTTTGAGTGACTGCTGTGCATGGGCTAAACGGCGAATACAGTTTTCAACAATTACCACTGCACCGTCGACAATAATCCCGAAATCCAATGCCCCTAAACTCATCAGGTTAGCACTGATGTTCTGCTGTGCCATACCCGTTAAAGTAAACAGCATAGACAGTGGAATCACACAGGCTGTAATTAACGCAGCACGAATATTACCTAAGAATAAAAACAGGATCACAATCACCAAGATTGCGCCTTCAACCAAGTTCTTTTGCACCGTTTTAATGGCTTTTTCCACCAAGGTCGTGCGGTTATAAACCGTTTCTATTGTGACACCTTGCGGTAAACTACTTTTCACCTCTTGAATTTTGGCATCTACAGCTTTAGACACCGTTCGGCTGTTTTCACCCATCATCATCATAGCGATGCCGAGTACAGTTTCTTCGCCGTTATAGGTTGCGCCTCCTGTTCGGAGGTCATGATCAATTGAAACCTGTGCAATATCTGCAACACGAATGGGGTTCCCATTTGGGCTGGCAACCGTTGTATTTTCAATGTCTGCAAGACTGTTGAGTGTCCCCGGAACACGCACTGTGAGTTGCTGACCATTTTCCTCAATATAACCCGCTCCACGGTTTTCATTATTTTCCTGTAAAGCGGTTTGCAGTTGGCTTAAGGAAATATTTAACTGTTGCATACGGTTTAAGTCGGGAGCAACCACATAGGTTTTGTTAAACCCACCAATACTGTTGACCTCGGCCACCCCCGCAACACGTTGCAATTGTGGACGAACGATCCAATCTTGGATCTCCCGCAAGTCCATCGCGCTATAAGTTGTACCATCGGCTTTTTTTGCACTCGGTTCGGCTTTAATGACCCATTGATAAATTTCACCTAAACCCGTCGAAACTGGTGACATGGTTGGGGAAACATCGCTAGGTAAATCTGCTTTGACCTCTTGTACCCGCTGATTAATCTGCTGACGTGCCCAATAGATGTCTGTGCCATCCTCAAAAACAATAGTGACTTGGGACAAACCATAACGTGAAATAGAACGAGTCAGCTGTAAATCGGGAATACCCGCCATTGCAGTTTCAATCGGATAGGTAATCCGCTGCTCAACCTCCAGTGCGGTAAAACCATTGGCTTGGGTATTAATTTGTACTTGCGTATTGGTAATATCGGGCACTGCATCGATCGGCAGTTTTTGATAGCTGTAAACCCCGACCGCGATCCATGTACAGACAAAGAGCATGACCCAAATTGCATTTTGAATAGAGAACTGAATAATTCGTTCAAACAAACCCTCAGGCTTGGGTAAATCATGATTAGTGCGCATGATCAGCCTCGCCTTTTTCGAGTTCAGACTTAAGCACAAAGCTGCCTTGACTGACATAGCGCTGACCTTCGGTTAAGCCTGAAATCACTTCTACCCATTGAGCGTCATTTGAAGCTTGCCCAAGTTGAACGGACTGCGCTTTCAAATGCACTTGTCCTTTTTGTTCAGCGTCGACCACAAATACTGAAGCTTGACCTTCAATGTTTTGAATAGCACTTTTATGGACGCGAAGCGCTGTTTTTGAACTGGTATTGTCTAAAAAGATATTCACTAAAACATTTGGACGTAGTTCCGCCGCTTGGCTTTTTAATTTAGCACGTACCACCAAGCGTCCTGTTTGTGCATCGGCTTGAGAGGTTAAGCTTTGGATGACGGCTTCATATTTTTGCTCAGAAGCATTCGGCTTAAATGTCAGACTCTGATTGGCTTGTAACTGACCTGAGTACTGAGCAGGCAGATTAAACTCAAGCCATAACTCTTTAAATTGTTCAATCACAAAAAGCTGATCGGCCAATTGTACGTTTTCACCCACCACGATATCTTTTTGGCTAATCACACCTGAAATGGGGGCTTTGATGGCAAAACGACCATTTACTCCACCTGTTGCCCCTAGGGCGTTTAAGCGACTTTGCACCGATTGCACAGTAATCTGCGCTTGTCGGTAAGCATTTTCTGCCCGTTGGTAATCTTGCTTGGCAGAAATGCCCTGTGACCATAACTGCTGTTCACGTTGATAATCTTGACGTGCCAAATCCAAACTGGCTTGAGCCATCCGCAAATTGGCCTGTTGATCGATCAGCTCGGGTACAGACAGCACAGCTAAGGTTTGTCCTTTTTGTACGTTTTGACCAAGTTCAACATTCACCTGTTCCACATGCCCACCAAAGTTTGGCGAAATATGAGCTTGCTGATCGGTATTAACCACAAGCTTTCCAGGCAGAACGGTGACTTGAGACACCACACCTTGTTGAGCTGAAGCGATTTGAATGCCTTGCTCTGTCAGTTGCTGCGCCGTCAGTTGAATTTCACCTTCCTCGGCATGTCCTTTTTCTGCCTCGGGTTCATCCGCATGTTCAGATTCTTCATGTTCGGCATGCGCATGTTCATCGGTGGTTTTATCTTTTGAGCTAAACCAAATTCCTATAGCAATAAGGAGTGTTACTAGAAGCAAAAGCCCAATCATCAATGGCTGTGATATTTTTCCAAATTGGTTTTTTAGTTGCATATTATTGTGCTCCGCCAAGGATGAGGTCTTGTATTTGTGCGATTGAATTTTTACTGATTTGGCTATAAGCATCTGAACTACTGATCTGTTCATAGCTAGTGCCGAGGCTAAGCGCTTCTGCGCTCAATGCGGTCTGCCAAGCTTGACGTAATAACTGCAACTGCCCAAGGCGTATGCTTTGCAGTTGTAAGTTGGCTTGTTTAATGTCGGTAATAGACAGTTTTCCCGCTTTAAAACCTTGCAACGTACGTACTTGAACTTGTTCTGCCAAAGTGGTTTGTTGGCTCATCGAACTGAACTGCTGTTTTAGTCCTTTGAGTTCATGCATGGCATTGGCGATATCTAAAATCTGCTGTTTTAACTCACGCTGTTGCTGCTGATTCAACAAGCTTTGCTGGCGCTGGGCCATCGGAATGCTGTATTGCTGACGGTTAAAAATATTCAGTGGAATATCCACGCCGACAGCTAATGTGGTATCGCTACTTTCATTCGGTGCTTGACTCCGTTTCATGCCGACATTTAAGGTCGGATTGGGACGCGTCTGCACTTTTAAACTTTCAATGTTTAAATTGGATTGTTGAATGTTCAGTGCATACAGCTTTTCCAACCAACCTTCAGCAATATAGCGCTGTACTGTGGCATCGCTTTGATCTGGCCATGGCATTGAGGTCGCATTGAGTTGAATATCGGCTTTGGTTTCGCCCCAAAGGTTTGAGAGTTGACGCTGTGCTACTTGTTCTGACAGTACCGCTTGTTGGTATAAGCGCTGCATATCCAAACTTTCGATTTGCGCACGTTCATAGTCAACCAAAGCAATACTACCCGCCTGATAGCGCTTTTTGGCACTGTCTAAATTATGTTGACTCACTTTGAGCTGTGCGGCATATAGCGAT
The DNA here is from genome assembly GCF_056431365.1 of Acinetobacter seohaensis. Classification (NCBI taxonomy): domain Bacteria; kingdom Pseudomonadati; phylum Pseudomonadota; class Gammaproteobacteria; order Moraxellales; family Moraxellaceae; genus Acinetobacter; species Acinetobacter seohaensis. The sequence goes on along the minus strand of NZ_JBWKMK010000022.1, from coordinate 22,937 downwards.
TTTTCAACTTGTGCCAAAGCCAACTGCGACCATGCAAACTTCACCACCAATTGGCTTTGTGCTGTCCACAGTTGTTGCTGTAATTGGCCTTGTTGGTGTGCTGTTTTTGCGAGTTTTTGATTGAGCTTCCGCTGTCCAAAAACATCTAAAGGTTGGCTAATGGCAATACTGAGTTCACGATCAGTATCTGAACCAAAACCATCTTGATTAATATTTAAGCTTGGGTTTTGCCATAGACTACTGTTTTTGATGTTCAGCTCTGAAATGCTTTGACGCTGTTGCCCAATGTCGCTTTGGTTTTGATAGCGCTCTACTTTTGCTAAAGCTTCATCCAAAGTTTTGATCGGTTCGGCAAAACTCCATTGCATCGCGGCTGTTGTTATGCCCACAGCAAGGGCTTGGCGTATAAACGCCTTAAATTGATTCGACATGCTTTTTCCCACTAATTTTTAGAAGAAGTGGTGGGAAATTTTTTAGGCTACCCCACCATTAGCGGGGAAAGTTCAGGAGGAGGATGTTGTCCCAATAAATCAGGGGCTTGATAGGCATTGTGCCAAAAAAACTGTGGACGTTCGCGAACTTCAAACGCGAGCGGCAGTTGATAGTTTTTTTCTTTCGGAATAATCAAATGAGCCATTGAGGGCAAATGATCTTGATGGTCTTCACCCAATTCAAACTGATCATTTGCCGTTTGAGTATGGTCATCAACACTGATTTGCTGGTGTGCCTTATCATCAGACACACACAAGGTGGTTTGATGGTGGCCAAAATGAAAACTTTGTTGTGTCACGACTTGAGCTTTTTGTTCTTCATGGACGCAAAAAGCTGCCGCCACGTTCCAAAGACTTTGGAACATGAATAAAGCAACTAAGACGCTAATCCACGTGGTAGAACGCATAATGTCGTACTAAAATAAAGTGACGCTATTGTAAAGCCTAGACTAAGTCTAAGGTCAAGTCTTTTTAATGACTATGTTCATGTTGGTGTGGATGGCATTCATCTTCTTCAATCTGCAAAGTCACTTGCGTAATCCCATGCTCATGCCCCAATAACTCCACAGCTTGGTGGTATAAAGCTCTCTGATCTACATCGGGTGCAATCAAATGCGCTGTTAAATGCACATTTTTAGAGGTAATGGCCCAAACTTTAAGCTGGTGAATGCCTTGCACTCCATCTAAAGCCAGCAAGTCATTGCGTAAAGATTCGATATCAATTTCACTTGGCACACCTTCGAGCAAAATATTGATACTTTGTTTCAGTAGCACCCAAGTTCGAGGTAAGACCCAAAAGCCAATCAACACAGCAATAACGGTATCTACCCACATCCAACCTGTGAAATAAATCACAAGTGCGCCAATGATCACACCCACTGAGCCTAATGCATCACTGAGCACCTCAAGATAAGCCCCTTTCACATTTAAACTGTCTTGGCTGCTCGACACCAAAATTTTCATTGAAATCAGATTGATGATTAAACCCAAAGCCGCAACAATCAGCATGCCGAAGCTTTGAATTTCAGGTGGTTGACTAAAACGCTGATAGGCTTCATATAAAATGTAAATCGCCACCACAAATAACATCATGGCATTAAACAAAGCTGCCAAAATTTCAAACCGCTGATAGCCAAAAGTACGTTTATCATCGGCAGGCTTTTGCCCAATTTTGATGGCTGCTAAAGCAATGGCTAAAGCAGCGGCATCGGTAAACATATGCGCTGCATCGGACAGTAAGGCCAAACTTTGTGTGATAAATCCTGCAACCACTTCCACAATTAAGAAGGTGAACGTCAAGGTAAGTGCAATGGTTAATTTCTTGGCATTTTTTGCAGTCACTTCAACATGACTGTGATCATGGTTATGAGAACCACTCATGTAGGGCTCCTTATCATTTTATTTAACGAAATGCTTCAGCATTGAAATCGAAGCTATTATTAATTTAAAAATTACTCGATTCAACATACTCGGTTAAAACGATAAAATCATCTTTCATGTGAATTCGTCTTTATTTGCGGCGTTTTTTTCCTGCCAAAAAGTTCATGGCCTGCGTATAGCCTGTTGGTGTAATACGCTGTACCAGATCAATTATTTTGGCATCTGTTCGGCTTTGTTGTGGAAAGATTTCATAACTATATGATTTTAAAAGTTTTGATTATTTTTTGATCCAAAATTAAATTTATTTAAATCAGATGCTTACATATTTATGCAACAAAGCCTGGGCTAACTAAATTTTTTTAGCTTGGTTAGTTATTTTGTCAACTTAATATTTCACAAAAAATTCACTATTAAATACATACTCTTTACTTGGAAGTTAAATGCTGAAATTTATGACTGAAAAAAATTAGCCAATGCTTTCAAGTTTGATTAAGTAAATTGTACCAAATATAAATTTATATAGGTGTATTCTTCAATGGCTATAGAGTTTGTTTCAAAATCAAAACTACCGACTGCATTTGGTGATTTTGAAATTATAGCGTTTCAAGACCAAAGTACTGGTGAAGAACATATCGCTCTTGCTAAAGGCATGGGTACTATTTCTAATCAACCTGTACTCGTTAGAATTCATTCAGAGTGCTTAACAGGTGACGCTTTTGGATCACTCAAATGTGATTGTGGCCCCCAATTACATTCAACCATGAAAATGATTAATGATGCAGGTCAAGGTGTGATCTTATACTTGCGCCAAGAAGGTCGCGGCATAGGACTAACCAATAAAATCCGAGCTTACGCCCTTCAAGACCAAGGACATGATACTCTTGACGCCAATTTATTATTAAATTTACCAGCAGATGCTCGTAAATATGATATGTGTACCATTATGTTAGATTATTTAAAAATAAATAATGTAAAACTCATTACAAATAACCCCCTTAAAATTAAATCTTTAACTGATTTAGGAATTAATGTTGTTGAACGTATTCCTTTAAAAGTTGGTTTAAATATCTTTAACAAAGCTTATCTTGAAACAAAGCAAAAACGCATGTCACATCTATATGATAATAGTGATTTTTAAAAAGCGATCACTTTAAGAAAAAAATTCACGTATAAAGTTCCATCTCCCTTTCGGGAGAAGGTAAAGATAAAATATTGTTTTATATTAAATTATGGTTTTAAAGAAGATTTATGAAAGGTGCCTGACTATTCTTTATTTTGTCTCAATATCTGTGCAAAAACCGTCACTTTTTCTAAAGTTGCATTCATTCCCTTATTAAAAAAAGTATCGATAAGCGCTGAGCCAATGATAATAAGATCTACTTTATTGGCTAGTGCTTTAACATGGCTTTCATTTTTGATCCCAAAACCAATTGCAACTGGAATATTAAAAATTGGCTTAATTTCAGTTATCTTTTTCTCAAGATTAGACAGATTGAAGTCTCCTCCTGTTAAGCCATTTTCTGCAACATGATATAAAAACCCTGTCGCGCGCGCTGAAATTTGCTCTAACCTTTCAACTGTAGTCGTCGGCGCGGTCATTGCAATTAAATGCATATTTTTTTCATTTAATTGCACCTCAAATTTTTCTCGATATCCATATGGAGCATCTAAAATCAATATTCCATCTATAAGATTTTCTGTTTCGGCGATAAGTGTCTCAAAACCATATTGCATAATCGGATTTAAATAAGTCATGAAAATTATTGGTGTCTGGTCATCATGCAGCCTGATTACTTTTACCAACTCAATGGTCTGTTTTACCGTTTGACCTGCATCTAAAGCCCGAAGATGCGCTGCCTGAATGATCTCTCCATCTGCTACTGGATCAGAAAATGGAATACCCACTTCAATAATGTCAGCCCCTGCTTGACCCAATTGGCTTAACAGACGACAACTTTCTGTAAAATTAGGATCTCCAGCAGTAAAATAACAGACCAGACCGCTTCGATTTTCCAGTTTCAATTGCTCTAATTTTTGATCTAGACGGTTCATGCTGTAGCTCCTGAAAGATATTTTTTGACCGTGTTTAAGTCTTTGTCGCCTCTGCCACTTAAATTGATAATAATGATCTGTTCTGGTTGCATTTCTTGAGCAAGTTGAATCGCATATGCAATCGCATGGGAACTCTCAAGAGCAGGAATAATGCCCTCCTGTTGGCTTAAAAGCTGAAATGCATTTACGGCTTCTTGATCGGTTATAGCCGTGTATGTCACACGTCCTGTTTCAAACAGAAGACCATGCTCTGGACCAACACCAGGATAATCTAAACCAGCTGATATAGAGTGCCCTTCTAAAATCTGCCCATCTAAGTCTTGTAATAAATAGGTTAAATTGCCATGCAGCACACCGACCTGACCTTTGCAAATAGAGGCGGCATGTTCATCGCTATTTATTCCTTTACCACCTGCCTCAACGCCAAACATTTTGACATTCAGGTCTTCTAGAAAAGGATGCATCAACCCTAGTGCATTTGATCCCCCACCAACGCAAGCAACTAGAGCATCAGGCAGTTTATTTTCTTTCAGGAGTATTTGATTTTTGGCTTCTAAACCAATAATTTTCTGAAATTCTCTCACCATGGTGGGATATGGATGAGGGCCTGCACCCGTACCCAATAGGTAATAGGTGGTATCCACATTACGAATCCAGTCACGTAATGCTTCGTTCATCGCATCTTTTAAAGTCCCACGCCCTTTTTGAACACTTCTGACTTCAGCACCGAGTAATTTTATACGTTCAACATTCATTTGTTGGCGCTGAATATCTGTTTCTCCCATAAAAATGGTACATTTCATCTTAAACAGCGCGCAAACCGTTGCTGTTGCAACACCATGTTGCCCAGCACCCGTTTCTGCAATGATTCTGGTTTTACCCATAAATTTGGCTAATAAGATTTGCCCTACACAATTATTGATCTTATGCGCACCCGTATGGTTCAAATCTTCTCGCTTGAAATATATTCGAGCGCCACCTGCATAAGCTGTTAGGTTTTTTGCATAAAAAAGAGGACTAGGACGACCAACAAAGTCCGTTAAAATCTGCTGATATTCAGCCCAAAATTCAGCTTTGTGCCGAACAGTATTAAAGGCTTGCTCTAATTCTTGGAGTGCTGGCATTACGCTCTCTGGCATGTAACATCCGCCAAATTTACCAAAAAATCCCAAGTCATCAGGACCATTACCTGTATAAGGGGTTGTCATCTCATATCTCTTTTACTATCAAAACTTGTTTGATCTTAAAATATTTTCATTTTGATGATAATTGATATATTTTGAGCTTAAGGTGTTAGAAAATTTTACAACATGAAACGCAGAACATTACCTCCTCTTAATGCTTTAAAAGCATTCGAGGCTGTCGCTAGAAATAAAAGTTTCAGCTTAGCTGCGGAAGAATTATGTGTAACCCATAGCGCGATTAGCCATCAAATAAAGCAGTTAGAAGAATGGTTGGATAAAAAATTGTTTATTCGACATTCCTCGACCATCTCTCTGACGGCGGATGCCGAAGAATTATCGCTCGTTTGTATGGAGCTTTTTAATCGTTTAGAACAATGCGTCTTTGAGTTAACAAATAAAACTTTAGAAGTAGAAGTTGTCATAGGCGCTTCTCATAGTTTTATGGCAAATTGGCTGATTCCTCGATTAGAAAAGCTCGAAGTCATTTATCCCAATATCCATATCAAATTAATGACATGTAATGACTTAAAATTGTTAGAAAAAGAGAAGGTTGATATATTTATCAATAGCGTCAGTGAGCATCATTTACTTCCCAATTTTTTGAATAAATTTCTGTTATTTCCCGATAACATGGGTCCTATTTGTAATCGTGAAATAAATCTTCTTCATTCCGTAAATGATCTTTTAAACTATCCATTACTTCATACCCACTCAAATAAAAGTGCATGGCATACATGGTTTAATCAGTTTCAAATAGGCTTTTCCCCAAAATCCAATGACCGTTATTTTGATAGTCTGAATTTAATGATAGAAGCTGCCGTGTCTGGGTTAGGAATTGCCATAGCACCTCAAATTCTAGTAGAAAGAGATATGTTAAATGGAAAGATCATTGCCCCTTTTGGTTTTATCTATTGTGACTATAATTTTTATGCAATGGTCAGAAAAAATAACGAAAATCGTGATGCCATGAATATCATTGATTGGTTAATGGCCGAGGAAAAAAGTTAAACATTTAATATTTGATTGGCTTTGTTGCACAAAGATTTCATAACTATATGATTTTAAAAGTTTTGATTATTTTTTGATCCAAAATTAAATCTATTTAAATCAGATGCTTACATATTTATGCAACAAAGCCTCTTTGATTTGAAAAATTCTATTCAATTGCTCATCTATAACGTCTATTTCACATTCTGTTCACGCTGTGCTGCCTAAGGTATAAACATACACTTCATACGGACACTGATGATGAGACTTGTAAAAACACTAATTGCTACAGCCTTATCCTTGCCGCTTCTGTTGTTAGCCGGATGTAAAAGTATCCCCAGTTATTCAACCGATTACGCCCAATCCAGAAATGGTATTCAGGGGATAGCGCTGGATCAGGCTAAAGCTCAGGATATCGGCCTCCGCTTTACCTCAGCCTTTAATACCTTGGGCACACCAGAATTTGTGGAAAGAGCCGGATCGCTGTATGCCGACCAGCTGTTTATTAACGATACCCTATCGCAATTTTCATCCCGTCAAAATCTGCTGGAGCACTTTCAAGGCATGAACAAACGGGTCAGCAAGGTCAGCGTCAAGCTGTTAAACGCTTCTTATCATCAGGACTCTGCCTATGTGCACTGGCATATGGCCTATGATTTTAAAATGTTCGGCACGACCCGCAGTATGGACTCTTACGGTATCAGTGAAATCAAGATCAACGAAAACAACAAGATTATTTTCCAGCAGGATTTCTGGGACCCTGCTAATGGCCTGTATCGTTCCCTGCCTTATGTTGGAGGGGTCTACTCGTGGCTACTGCCTTTCAAAAAATAGCGATCAGCACGGCGTTAGTGATGGGATGTAGCTTCAGTCCATGGGCCCAGGCACAAAGCCTGAATCAATGCGGCAATGGTCCGCTGTTGGTGGGTCAAAAGAAGGTCGGTATGGCCAGTTATTTTGCCCAAAACTGTAGCCAGTCCTGGGAAAAACAAAATATACAGATGGATTTTTCCTATACCCAGAATATTCCGGAATGGGCATTTAAACGTGCGGCCACACATTTACTGAAACGTAATGTTAAAGACGCAAAAATACATGCTCTATTCAACCCAATCACCGATTTGTATCGTCCGGTCAGATCAGGCGACCTGTACCGTTTAAAATACAACCATGCTACACAGACCCTGAGCTTATCCTTGAACCAGCAAGGTTTAGGGCAGCTTAAACATCCTCTGGCACAACAATATTTTAATATATGGCTGGGTCCCCAGCCATTTAGTGCTAAATTAAAACAGCAATTATTAAATTAGTATCTGCCGCTATGTCGAAACATTTTATCCTGATGGTTGAAGACCATTATGAACTGGCCTCTACCCTATGTGAGTTTCTGGAAGAACATGGCTTTGTGGTCGATCATGCCCGCAATCTGAGTGCTGCTAGACAATTACTGAAACAGCAACGCTACCATATCTTACTACTAGACATTAATTTGCCTGATGGTTCTGGTTATGAATTGTGCGAGTGGTTACGCAATGAAGAGGGGTTGGACTTACCTGTCTTGATGCTTACCGCTCGGGATACCTTGGATGATAAACTCAAAGGCTTCAATTCAGGCACGGATGATTATCTGGTCAAGCCCTTTGACTTTAACGAGCTGGTGGTTCGGGTCAAGGCCCTGATCAAACGTTCCCTGGGTGAAGTATCTAGCAGTCGTCTGCAAATTCATGACCTAATTTTGGACCCGGCAACACAGCAGCTAACTCGAGCTGGGCAGAACATTGAATTGCCTCCGATTCAGTTTAAACTTTTGAAGCTACTGATGCGTCATTCTCCTAAAGTACTGACCAAACAGGAAATTATGATGGAGCTTTGGGGTGATGAAGAGCCAGAAAGTGATGCTCTGCGCAGTCATATCTATAATTTACGCAAAATGGTCGATAAACCCTTTGAACATAAGCTGATTCACACCATATCTGGGATTGGTTTAAAGATTGCTTTCGAAGATGAAGCCTAATTTAGGTACACAACGACAATCAGTCCAGTGGTGATTGCTAATTCAACATTCTGATGAGTGTCAAGATAATATTGCCTGTCAAACAGCTCCACACGCCAACCTAGCTGTTTGCATAGCTTTTGCACCAATTGTAATCCAATGCCATGCCCTTTGATTTCCAGTTTTAGCTGCTGACCAGACAGTTCCTGAACTTTAGAATTGTTAGGTAAAGGCATGCCGACCCCATTGTCAGCAATCAGCACTTTATTTTTTTCCAGAATCACATCAATTTCTGTGCCCTGTGAATAGTTCAGCGCATTGCGCAGAATATTGCCAAACACCATTTTGGTCATGGATGGATAAAGTTTACGCGGCTGTTCATCGAGGTCTTTTTGCAGGTCTATCTGCATGCCTTTGTTATGACTGACACTCTCCAGATCCTGCACCAGATTGTCCAGACATTCTGAAAGCATGGTCGGTTCAGCAGTTAAAGTGTTGGTGGTATTGCGGGCAATGGCCAGCAAGGTATCGACCAGCAGCTGCATGTCTTCAATGGTGTTATGCAGGCGGGTAAAGGACTTGTTGTCGCCATAGCGTGCCTGACACAGCTGCACATTGCCTTTTAAAATGGTCAGTGGCGTGCGCAGCTCATGGCTGACATCTCCGGTAAATTCACGCTCACGCTGAATAAATTCGCTTAATACCTGATGATATTTTTCCAGCGCCTGCTTGAGGTATTCAGCTTCCAGATTAGAGTCGGTGCGGATGTCCTGAAAAGGCGAAGCCTGATTTTTCTGATGTTCCCAGTCGATATATTCCAGCGCATTGGCCAGACGGGTAATCGGGGAAAAATAGCGCCGGGCCCGACGGTTCCACCACCACAGCACACTATATAGCACAAACAGGCTGACCATCAGCGGTGCCAGACCAAACAGCCACACCAGCTTGTTGACGTTGCTTTCGCCAAACACCAACAGCACATGCTGCCCGTCTTTTTCACCATAAACGGTCATGCGCTCCTTGCCATCGACAAAATGCCGATTCACCCCTTGCTCAAGCTGTATGTGGCGAAATTGGACTGGCGGTACATCACTCCAGCGATAACCATACAAGTTTTTGGTGTCGGGCAGTTCAGCAGCCGGATTACGTTCCAGCCGCTGCCAGTAGTGTGACATTTCCTGTTCTAGCGCAGTTCTGAGCAGGGAACCTTTAATCACCCAGGCACTGAAGCCAATCCCAATCACCACAGACAAGGCAATGAATCCGATTTGCAGCCAGTAATAGCGGTTAAACACCTCACCCAGAGGATGATCGTGTTTGTCCCTGAACAGCTTTAACATTGGTGCATTCCCCGCTACCCCATCCGATTCGCCATTCAATTATACGGTTTTCTTTTTAAACAGAAAGTGACCGATCACCCACTCGCGTCCATGCTCATAACCGAACAGCTCGGCACAGGCCATAAAGAAAATTCGCCAGCGTTGCCACCAGATTGCGGCATCCGCGCCATAAGTTATTTCAAACAAGGGCTTTAGCTCGGCCTGTTTAGCATCCATATTTTCTAGCCAAGCATTTGCGGTACGTTCATACTGCGTACCCGCCCATTGCCAGTGCTGCTCTAATTGCAAATGCTGCTGGAAATGTAGAAAGGTCGACGCTGCCGGCATCAGTCCGCCACTAAAGAAATATTTCGACATCCAGTCGAATTCATTTTTCACTTCAAACGGATAATGCAGGAAACGGTGACAGAAAATATGGCACCAGAGCAGACCATCCGCTTTCAGCCAGCTGCTGATATTTTCAAACAGTTTCTGGTAATTACGTACGTGTTCAAACATTTCCACCGAAACCACGCGGTCAAAGGACGCGGGTTCCAGTTGCAGCACATTGACGTCGCAGGTGATCACCGTCAGGTTCTGCAGTTTTTTCAGACGCGCCTGTTCCTGAATATACTGGCGCTGGGTCGAAGAATTAGATACCACCATAATGCGGGATTTCGGATAATGTTCGGCCATATACAGACTTAAAGAGCCCCAGCCACAGCCAATTTCCAGAATATCCTGTCCATCTTTTAACTGTGCACGCTGGCAATAGTTGGCAAGTGCCGCTTCTTCGGCCTGATCCAGCGTGGTATGAGTATGTTCAAACAGGCTAGCGCTGTATTTCAGACGCTTGCCCAGCACCGCCTGGAAAAATGCGGTGGGCAGTTCATAGTGCTGTTCATTCGCCTTGTCGGTCTCAATGGCAATCTCGCTATTTTTCAGCATATGCAGCACATCCATATAGCGCCGAGCTGCCAGTGCCGGGTCAAAGCGTCCTTCTTGTGCCAGACGTTTTTTGCTTAGGCTGCGAATGCCCGCGCGAATCACCGAATCGGGCAGCTTGCCGCTTTCGACCAGTTTTAAAGATTGTTGAATCATAAAGTCCATGTATTTACCTACTGTTTGGGTGGCCACGGAATAAACATTGAAGTTCGTCGTTGATAGTCTTTATAGTTGTCGCCGCGATGTGCCAGCGCCTGTTGTTCACTAAAGGGAATCCCGGTGATGTAGTACAGAAACAGCCACATCAGCAGCGGATAAATCCATAATTCATAGGCACCTGCTGCCAGACCAAGGACCGGATAGGCAAACCAGTGCAGCCATTCAAAGAAATAATTCGGATGGCGCGAATATTTCCACAAACCCTGATCCATGGTTTTACCTTGATTCTGTGGATCTAGCTTAAAACGGTAAAGTTGCTGGTCAGCGGTACTCTCACCGATCAGCGCCAGCAACATGATCATGCCCGCCACAATCACAGTGACCAAAGTCCAGTCATTCCATTGCTCGGTCGAGATACTTAACAACTTCAGCATTGGGTAAGAAAACAGTAGAGCCAAACCTGCCTGAAATATAAAAAACATTAGAAAACCAAGATGCTGATAATCCCCCATCGCTCGGCGCATGTTGGCATAACGCGTGTCTTCTTGGGTTTCACTGGCATAGCGCCGTAACAGATGCCAAGTCAGCCGTGAAAACCAGATCCCACTCGCCAGTCCTAGAAATAAGCGAACCAACATCGGTGCACTGTCAATCGCCCAAGCGGCAATAATCACATTGAGGGTAATACTGAAACTCCAAGCGACATCGACCAGCCCTGCTCTGTGGTTATAGGTCACCAACACCCAGCTACAGAGCATGATAAAGACATTCAGCATCAGTAAATTCAGCAGCATTTCGGCACTCCTGTTTTATCTTGGCTTAGTAGGCACTGGCTTCGAACAGCAGATGTACATCACTGATCACGCCTTCGCGGAAGCCACCTTCGCAATAACACAGATAAAAATCCCACATGCGGATAAAACGCTCATCAAAACCAAGCCCAAGTACCTGATCATGCTGCTGCAAGAAACGCTGACGCCAACAGTACAAGGTCTGAGCATAGCTCTGGCCGATATCTTCCAAATGTTTGAGTCGCAGTTTTTGTTCGGAAGCGGTCTGGGTCATGACACTGATACAGGGAATAAAACTGCCCGGGAAAATATAGCGCTTGATAAAGTCCACGGTATTCAGGGCTTTGGCATAGCGTGCATCTTCAATGGTGATGGCCTGAATCAGGGCCAGACCATTCGGCTTGAGGAGCTCGCGGCATTTTCGGAAATAAGTTGGTAAATACTGCTCACCTACGGCCTCGATCATTTCAATCGACACCAGCTTGTCGTATTTGCCTTCCAGTAAGCGGTAATCTTTCAGCTGCACAGTCACACGATGTGACAGTCCGGCTGCAGCGACCCGGGCCACGGCTTCATCATACTGTGCTCTGGAAATGGTAATGGTGGTGACCTTGCAGCCATACTGCTGCGCGGCATAAATGGCAAAACCGCCCCAGCCGCTGCCAATTTCGACCAAATGATCCATCGGTTTGAGTTGCAGTTTCTGGCAGATCAGCTCTTTTTTATAATCCGAAGCCTGTTCCAGGGTCACGCCCGGCTCTTTAAACACAGCACTTGAATACATCATGCTGTAATCCAGGAACAGCTTGAAAAAGTCATTGCTCAGGTCATAATGCTCGGCAATATTTTTGCGGCTGCCATCAATCGAATTCTTGCGCGATTTATACCAGACCTTTAACAGTAACTGGCTGGCTTTGGCCACAGCATTCTGATTCATCTGGTCCAGCACATCGCGGTTACGTGCCAAAATGCGGATCACATCGACCAGATCTTCACTGCTCCAGTAGCCACGGATAAAACCTTCGGCAGCACCCAGTACACCATTACGGAACAGCAGATCCATCAGACGAACATCATGCACCTGTATCACCGCCTGTAAATCGCTATTTTCCCCGACAGCCCCGTTCCAGACGCCTTTAAAAATCAGCTGACCATGGCGTAATTTCAGCAGGTGGCGCAGTACCACAGGCAGTGTGCTTTGCTCTCCCATGAATAGTGTCTTCATCGCAATGTGTTTCCTTTTTCTTTTTTAGGATGTCGGTAAAATGGAACTTTCTTTTTCCATAAACGAAAGGCGTGCAGATAAATTCCGCTGACCATCCTGAAGGGTTCAAGAACTTTCAGTACAGCATAGCGATGCTGCTGTGAAAGAACCGTGATGGCCTGCAAGGAAAATTTCAGGGTGGCATCGAATTGCAAGATTCCCTGCTCAAACAGCTGCATATAAATCACGTTCTGCCGATCCGAAAAGCTGAAGCGCCAGCGATAATCCAACCCCATTGGCATGAACGGCGACACATGAAAGGCCTTTTTAAAGTCAAACTGGTGACTCTGGTACGGCGCATGTTCGTCTGCATTGTTTCGGCAGTCGTGAATGTAGACCTGTCGTTCATTCCACGGTGTGTTGGTGATTTCACTCAGCACAAAGAGCAACTGGTCGGTCGCACTGAAGACCATATAAAACACTACGGAATTGAAACGAAAGCCGAGTGTGCGCGGTAAAGCCAGCACCCGGATGGAAGCGGCATGCGGTAACAGATAGTTTTCCCGCTTGATCAGCAGGCGTGCAATCTTCTGCCGAATCGAGCCACATTCCATAGTCAGAAAATCGAGCTCATCTAGGGTCAGGAAATTCCAGCGGTTAGATGACCACAGCCAGGATTTTCGGGTAAACGTCGCGAGTTGATCTGGATCAAACCATAGATAGCTCAGCTGGGTTTTAAAAGCATGGGCTTGGGGCAAATAACGTCGATGCCGGATTTCAGCAGTGGCGATCGCAAGTGGATACATCTGCATCATGCGCTCCTAGTCTGCCTGTTCGGCCTGTTTTAATAGCTGATCGATTACCCATGATGCGCTACGTGCCCCATCCTCATGAAAGCCCCAGCCCCAGTAAGCGCCGCAATATGAGGTGCGGTTTTGGCCGTTGACCTCGGCCCAGCGTTGCTGTGCTTCAATCGCTGGGGCATCAAACACTGGATGACGGTAATGTCGTTCTATCCAGACTTTTTTCGGATTCAGGGCAAAATTAGGATTCAGGGTGGCAAAGACCTGGGTTTTGCAGTTCAGGTTCTGCAACTGGTTCATCCAGTAGCTAAAGCCATAATGTGTGCCACTGTGTTGGAATGGCGTCTGTTCAGTGACCTGAGTCGGCGTGACGTGTACATGCCAGCTGGCCCACTGGCGACGGGATTTGGGCATGATAGAGGTATCGGAATGTACCACCATGCGGTTATCCTGATAGCGGAACTTGCCTAGCACGTCCAGCTCCTGCGCGGTCGGGTCTTTCAGCAGTTTCAGGCTGTCATCGGCGTGGCTGGCGAAAATCACCCAGTCAAAACGCTCGCTGCCCTGTTGGGTTTCAATCAGTACATCATTGGCACTGCGAGACACCTGATGCACAGCAGTTTTACGAAGCGTGATATTGCACTGGGCCTGAATGGCATGGACGTAGCGAGCTGACCCACCCTTGACCGTCAGCCATAAAGGACGGTCTTTGAGCTGCAACATGCGATGATGCTGGAAAAAGCTCACCACAAACTTATACGGAATCTGTCCGGCCTGTTCCACCGGGCAGGACCACAGCGCTCCACACATCGGATAGAGATGTTCATGACGGAAGGCATCGCTATAACCATGTTGATTTAAATACTCATCAATACTGAGCTGTGCATCGACATGCTCCACATCCAGATCTTTATTGGCGGCATAGAAGCGGAACAGATCCGACAACATCGCGCGAAAATCTGCATTAAAAAAGTTTTGAGGTCGGAACAATAACGAGAATTTTTTTGAAGGATTGTACTGTAAGCCAGTGACCTGATTATTCACCGAAAAGCCCATGTCACTGCTTTGCGATTGAATCCCAAGTTCTTTTAGCATGGCGCAGAACAGCGGATAGTTACGCTCATTAAAGACAATAAAGCCACTGTCTACCGCAACCTGTTCACCATCGATATTCAGCTGATGGGTATCGGTATGACCACCAAAGTAGTTATTCTTTTCAAAGACTGTGACTTCATGCGCTTTGCTGAGTTTCCAGGCAGCGTACAGACCAGAAATACCTGAACCAATAATTGCAATTTTCATGGTGATTCCTTTGAATGAATAGTCGGAGTGCCCTTCTTGGCAGCTTTTTTCTGTTTTCGAGCTTGGGCAATTTTACTGACGTCGTAGACCCGTGCCGGAATCGGCTTGAGTCCCCAGACCAGCCCGAACAAAGACATGAGTTTCAGCAGGTAATAGGTCACATCAATCTGCCACCAGTAAAAACCCTGCCGGGTACTGCCGGCATAATAATGGTGATTGTTGTGCCAGCCCTCGCCTAAGGTAATGATCGACAGGAATAAGTTGTTGCGGCTGTGATCTTCAGTGTCAAAATCACGGCTGCCGTAATGATGCGCCAGTGAGTTAATACACAAAGTGGCATGGATCAGTAACACGGTGGAGACCACAAAGCCCCAGACTAGCAATTGCAGGCCTGATGTACCAAATTGCGGCCAGGTGATGGCCACCCACTCCCCGAGTGCATAAATTCCTCCCGCGGTCAGCAGCACCACAATTAAACTGAAGCGGTCCAGCCAGATCAGTTCCGGATATTTCAGCCAGTCCTTGATCACTTCTTTACGCGTGGCAAAATTATATTCATTTAAAAACCAGCCGACATGGCTGTACCAAAAACCATGTGTTGAGGAGTGTGGATCTTGTAGTGTATCGGTATAGCGGTGGTGATAACGGTGATGGGCCGCCCACCATAGCGGACCACGCTGTGCACTCATAGTTCCAATTAACACAAACAGGAATTGCACCGGACGCGAAGTCTGAAAAGTTTTATGTGACAGATAGCGATGAAAAAAGGCCGTAATGGAAAACATGCGGATTAGGTAGAATGCGAGCATGAAACCCAGTGCAAACCACGATACCCCCACCCAGAATACTGCCAGACAGGCCAGATGCAGTAGAATAAAGGGTAAAATTCTGAACCACTGAATTTTACTATTTTCAGCGGTCAGCGTTTCAGGCGATGTGTGTATGGACCAGCTGTCTATCCATCGCATCAGGCTTTTCAACATGGACTCATCCTACTTTTAAGCGGTTGTCTTTATTCTATTTGATGAGTCTAATCAGTCAGATATGAATTTTATGTGAAGTGAAATAAAAAAAAGCCGAACTGTAGAGAGACTAATGAGTTCGGCAAAAGGGTAACAGATTAATGCGGCAATTTGATCAGTTTTGTGATGTCATAACCATAATATTTTGCTGTATCCAGATAGGACTCATAGGTGGCTTCATCCAGTTGCGGTTCGCGCGATAAAATCCACAGGTATTTGGTACTCGGTCCACCGACCAGCGCCACTTTATATTCTGGATCCACGCGTAATACCCAGTAATGCCCTTTGGTAAACGGAATCCATCTTAAACCTGGCGGCAAAAAGCTGACCTTCAGTTTGCTGTTGCCCTGATTTTGCGGATAGGCTACCCCTTCAGAGCTGATCATTTCACCATTTTCAATCCGGCAGCTATTTAAGACGCCCATGGTCTGATCGGCATTGACAGTGTATTGTGCCGAGATATCCGAGACACATTTACGCTGAAAATACATCGGTAAATGCGCAATTTCATACCATTTACCCGCATACTGCCAGATATCCACCTGATAGACTGCCTGAGGGGCAACCGTTTCAGCTCGGGCAGTAAAGCTTAAGCTGATGATGGCCAGCGCTGTAACTGCGAAAACCGACTTGAATAGCATCTTCATTTTTAAGCCTTGTTTAATTTCAGGATTAGCATAACCCAGCTGGATGTGAACAAAGCGTGAAGATTAGATGCTGCGATTCAGTTTTTGTTGAGATGCCATTCGTTTATCCGCTAAAAAATAATTAAGTCTTCAACATTAGAAAATTCAGGTTCTCGGGAATTACACCGATCGAAAATAAACCTCCTGATTCTTTTCTTAATTTAAGCAGTCAAACCAGACTAGTTAATTCAAAGCCATTCTTTGCTGTCATCGGCAACAGGTGTGCCATGCACCACATGCTGAATCATGGCATAGGCGATACTGCCCTTGAACGGAATCTCGGGTAACTGATCAAACTTAAAAAACTGCGCATCGCTGAGTTCATTTTCCTGAATCTGAATCTCGCCTGCATGATATTCTGCCCTGAAGGCCATCATCAAATTGCTGGGAAACGGCCACGGCTGACTGGCTAGATATTGAATATTTTTGATTTGTAGTCCCACTTCTTCCATCGTCTCACGGCGTACCGCCTCCTCCAGGGTTTCGCCCACTTCGACAAATCCGGCAATCAGGCTGTACATCTGGGTTTTGTTACGAGCATTTTTTGCCAGCAGAATTTCATCTGTACCTCGGGTAATGATAGTGATCACACAAGGATTCACACGCGGATACTGGTTATAACCACAGGATGGGCAGACCATAGCATAGTGACTGACGTGCTGCTGGGTCGGGTGGCCACATTTACTGCAAAAGCGGTGATTACGGCGCCACTCTAGCAACTGCACAGCGCGACTGGCTTGTTCAAACTGTGGCCTGCTCCAGACCTGCACCAATTGCCGGATCGGGACTAGTTGATAGCCTTCAGGTACTAATTCATTTTCTTTTAGATCCCGTGCAATAACCTGGCCATTTTCCGACAAATCCAGATCGTGCTGCAGTCTTGCTACCAGCGGCAACTGAAAATGCTCATCCACCATTAATTGCTGCTGTCTAAAAATATACGCTTTTGAATGCATGCTCATGACATCCACTGATTAAAAAAATCCCATACATTGGGGTGTATGGGACAAAACTAAGGAAGCTTACATAGAGTAACTTCTCTTTAGATACTAAGCGCACGCTGCCTGAATTACAACCATAATAATTTGTATCTTTTTGATTAAAATCACATAATTTTCACAACATTTATGTCTTCAGGAATAATGCGAAGCGAGTTTCATTAACTGGCTGTAGCATTATAGAGATGGACACTCTGTTATTGTAGCAATCATGATTCCTGTGCAATGTCAGCAAATCAGGTCGGGCTGAATTGACTGAACATGCGGACTGATCTGTATTTTCACAAAAAATTGAACTGTCTGGCTTTACACTAGACTATCTTTGATCGGGTCTGGAAAGGCTATGCGTTTCGGTTTAATTTTAGGTGACCAGCTTCATCATCAGCTCGCTACGCTTAAAGCGCTGGACCGTACCCGGGATGTGATCCTGATGGCCGAAGTGGTTGAGGAAGCGACTTATGTCGCCCATCACCCGCAGAAAATTGCTCTGATTTTTAGCGCGATGCGGCATTTTGCCAAAGAGCTCAAAGCGGAAGGCTGGCGTGTACGTTACCATGCTTTTCAGTTCGGCAGTCCGATTCGTAGCCTGCTGGATTTCGTACAGGCACAGCAACTGCTCTTCCCCGTCACAGAATTGGTAATGACCCGATGCGGGGAATACCGCCTGCAGCAGCATATTGAACAGCACTGGAGCCAGCAACTGCAACTTCCGGTACAGTGTCTGGATGACGATCGTTTTTTCTGTAGCCCGGAGCAGTTCCAGCACTGGGCCAGCCGCTACCAGACGTTGCGCATGGAATATTTTTACCGAGAAATGCGTAAACAGACCGGTTATTTGATGCAGAGACAGCAGCCGCTTGGACAACAGTGGAACTATGACAGCGCCAATCGCAAGACATGGTCAGGCACTCCACCATTGCCTCCAACACTTCATTTTGAACGCGATCAGATTGATCTGGATGTACTTAAGCTGGTTGAGCGCGAGTTTCCACTTCACGCTGGCAGCCTTGACAACTTCCGCTGGGCCACCACACGTAGCAATGCTCTGCTTGCAATGGAGCATTTCATTACTCACAGTTTGCCGCATTTTGGAGACTATCAGGATGCCATGGCTCAGGGTGCAGACATGCTGTTTCACAGCCTGCTCTCGCCTTATCTAAATTGTGGTCTGTTACTGCCCAAAGAAGTTTGTGATGCGGCAGAAGCTGCCTACCATGAAGGTCGTGCACCACTGAATGCAGTGGAAGGTTTTATCAGGCAGATCCTCGGCTGGCGCGAATATGTCCGCGGAATTTACTGGCTGTACATGCCGGAGTATGCCAGCCGCAATGCGCTACAGTACTCAACACCGTTGCCACAATTTTACTGGACTGGCCGCACTCAGATGAACTGCATGGCTGAGTGTTTCCGTAATACTTTTCAGCATGCGTATGCACATCATATTCAGCGTTTGATGGTGACTGGAAATTTTGCCTTATTAACTGGTGTAGACCCGCAGCAGATCAGCGAGTGGTATCTGGCAGTCTATGCCGATGCCTATGCATGGGTAGAACTACCGAACACCTTGGGCATGGTAATGCATGCCGATGGCGGGTTGATGGCCAGCAAACCCTATGCCGCTTCAGGCAATTATATCCATAAGATGTCGGATTACTGCAAGCACTGTAGCTACAATGTCAAAACCCGTACCGAACCGGACAGCTGTCCTTTCAACAGCCTGTACTGGTATTTCATGATTAGGAATGAGGAGATATTCCGTACTCATCCACGTATGGGCATGATCTATCGACAGCTGGACAAGCTTAAAGATCGGCCGCAGATCATCAGCCATGCCCAGCAACTTCTTAGCCAGATTGATGAGTTATAAACCATGAAAAAACAGCATCTTCCTGAAAAAATCTGTATGTACTGTTTGCGTCCTTTTACTTGGCGCAAAAAATGGCAACGCTGCTGGGAGGAAGTCAGATACTGTTCTGAACGATGTAAACGTGAGTCCAGACAGCGGTCAAAATCAAACGCTTAGAAACGCTTGTATTGCCGTGAACAATAGGCCCGTATCACGTCGGGTGAACGCAGTTGCAGATGTTTGGTTTTTCGGCCGGTGACGCGTTCACGCCACATTTTAAAACTCGATGCTTTCATATTTTGCCGCATCAAGCGGATCACCGCTGCTTCATTTAAACCATACTCACATAAAATAGCTTCAAAAGGAGTTCGATCTTCCCAAGCCATTTCTATAATTCTGGATACGTCTTGTTCAGAAAATTGATTCATACTATTCTCGTTTTTAATCATCATGAAGCGTGAATAAGCTTTATCGACTTTAATTTAACTAAAAGAATAACAGTACAATCATGAATTTTTTGTGATTTTTTCTAGTTTACGAAGGCTTTGTTGCACAAAGATTTCATAATTATATGATTTTAAAGTTTTGATTGTTTTTTGATCCAAAATTAAATTTATTTAAATCAGATACTTACATATTTATGCAACAAATCCTCTGTGAGGCTAGTTGATTTTTCAGATTATGCTAGAGAATTATTAGCCTTATAAGCTATGAATAGCCATCGATTTACTAGCCACACTTTTCCTAACTAAAAATTTACCGTATATAAAATACTGAAATGCATTTTTACACCCTAGGTTTTACTAAAAGGTAAATCCAATGATATAATTATAAATCAGTTGTTCTGCCGATAATTCTGTACCAAGCACACTCATCAAGGAATTGATTTCCTATCTTTTCACTCAATGTGAAATTTTTGCTTTTATCTACACGCACCAAACTACGACAAAATACGGGGGAATTATGCCTTCCAAAAAAGCATCTTGGTTTGATAACGTCAATCCAAATGTATTTTTTAGCACCGTGATTATTATTTCTGTTTTTTTAGCATTAGTGATATTTACACCAGATGCTTTTAACTTGCTCACCAATCAGTTAAACCAATGGATCACAGCCTCATTTAGTTGGTTTTATGTACTTGCTGTCGCCATTTTTCTGATCGCGCTTACCTGTATCGCCTTGTCTAAAATGGGGCGTATTAAATTAGGTCCAGATCATAGCGAACCTGAATATAAAAATAGTTCTTGGTTTGCCATGTTATTTACCGCAGGAATGGGTATTGGCTTAATGTTCTTTGGTGTGGCCGAACCCGTTATGCACTATGTTAGCCCACCGACTGGAACACCCGAAACCATCCAATCTGCCCAACAGTCCATGCGTATTACTTTTTTCCACTGGGGATTGCATGCCTGGGCTATTTACGCTTTAGTGGGATTAAGTCTTGCTTATTTCTCTTTTAGACATAACTTACCTTTAAAGGTGCGTTCAGGCTTATATCCAATTATTGGCAAGCGAATTTATGGCCCTATTGGCGATGGAATTGATACTTTTGCAACTATAGGCACAATATTCGGTATCGCAACCACTTTAGGTTTTGGTGTAACTCAAATTAGCTCTGGGCTAAATTATCTATTTGATTTTGAAAATAGTATTCAAACCCAAGTTATCTTAATTATCTTAGTCAGTGCACTCGCATCATTTTCAGTTTTTCTTGGTCTTGATAAGGGCATTAAACGACTTTCTGAACTAAATATCATTTTGGCCGTAATACTGCTCGCATTTGTATTTTTCGCCAGTTCGAGTATTTATATTTTACAAACCACCATTCAGAACATTGGTCAATACGTTTCCAATTTATTTGCAATGACCTTTAATCTGTATGCTTATCAGCCTACAGGCTGGATTGGTGGATGGACCATCATGTATTGGGCTTGGTGGATTTCATGGTCGCCATTCGTTGGTATGTTTATCGCTCGTGTCTCCCGTGGACGCACCATCCGTGAATTTATTGTAGGGGTATTACTCATTCCCACAGGTTTCACTTTGGTATGGATGGGTTTTATGGGTAATGCCGCGCTATTTAGTATTCTTTTTGAAAATCAGGGAGGTTTAGTTGCTGCTGTAGAAAAAGACTCTTCTGTTGCCTTATTTGAGTTTTTAAAGCACTTGCCATTTTCTGGGGCTTCTAGCTTACTTGCAACGGTTTTAGTTTTTCTATTCTTTGTGACTTCTGCAGATTCTGGGTCTTTAATCACCGATTATTTAACAGCAAAAACAGAACATTCTCCTGCGTGGCAACGACTGTTTTGGACAGCAACTATTGCTGTGCTCTCTATTATTTTATTGATTGCAGGTGGCTTAGAAGCTTTGCAGTCTGCAGTTATTATGAGTGCCCTACCGTTCACTTTTATTATGCTGCTATTGTGCATCGGACTCATCAAAGCCTTACGTTTAGATGTGACTAAGATGCAAGCTTTACAAAGTGCTCGAATCACACCACGCGCTATACATAATCCAAGAAGCTGGCAACAGCGTTTAAGTTTAATTATGCATTCGCCTCACAGTGAATCCGAAGTCAAAGCCTATATTAAACAGGATGTACGTCAAGCATTTCAGAATTTAAAGCGTGAATTTCAACGTCGCCAACTGGATGTATCTATTGTCGAAAGTGATCAAGGCTTACTATTCAAAGTCAATCATCATGATGAAATTAATTTTATTTACCAAGTAGCTGTAAGTAAAACTCTCCCTCCAAGCTTTATGCTTCAAGATCAAAATGAAGATACTCAGCAGTCTTATATTGCTGAAGTGTTTTTACGGGAAGGTGGTAAAAACTACAATGTGATGGAATGGACACAAGAAGACTTACTTCAAGACATTTTGGAACAATATGAGCGGCATTTATATTTCTTAAATGTGGTTCGCAACTAAGTATTGGAGAATGTAAATTAAATTGTGTAATTGCCTGAATTTGCTATGCTCAAAACAATGAGTGTAACGAAATTGGTTTGATCCGAAGGACAACTAGCCCGATCTGTGAATGAATGCTCATATTTTTATTTTTTTGTGATTTAAGTTATATTTATTGCAGAAATTAGTGCGGTAGTTTCTTTTTTAGCTCGATCTCCCCTGGTCGGGTTTTCTATACTTAAAAATAGCTAAGAACTTTGTAAGCGTCCGCTGAATCCCATACCAATTTTTAATTCGATTTAGGTTTCCAGCAGTGCGGCAGCAATTCTTCAATTTGGGTCACTTTGTGTGTCGGTAACCTTTTCAGCACATCACTTAAATAGGCATACGGATCCAAGCCATTCAGCTTTGCTGACTGGATTAAAGTCATGNTACTCCTGAAACATTGCGTGTTTGGTATTTAAAGCATATGGATCAACTAAATCCTGCCAAAGTACAACAGATATCTGACCAAGAAAAAATGAAGCAAATGGAACGTGAAATTAAAGAATTAAAACGTGCCAATGAAATTCTACGTAAAGCAGCCGCTTTTTTCGCCCAGGCGGAGCTCGACCGCCCACACAAATAATGGTGGATTTTATCCAGAACAATAAAGATCGATATGGTGTTGAAGCGATTTGTAGAATTTTACCGATTGCAGCTTCGACCTATTATCGGGCTTTAGATCTCGTTGATAACCCAGAACATCGAGCGAAACGTGCTCTGCATGATTTACATCATGCAGAGCAAATCAAACGTATTTGGAAAGAAAGTTTAGGTCGATATGGTGTGCGTAAGGTCTGGCAACAATTGAAACGTGAAGGTT
>NZ_JBWKMK010000021.1:0-105171 GCF_056431365.1 Acinetobacter seohaensis | reverse complement strand
ATGTGGAAGCATAGCGATATGTGAAGCTGACCAATACTAATTGCTCGTGAGGCTTGACTATACAACACCCAAACAGTTGGGGTTGTATGCTCAATCGATTCAAATCCAATCAGTCAATTCAGACTGACCTTGATTTAGTTAACGCTAAACAATAAAATTCAGACCCAATACAGCCCAACCTGTTAATAACTCATTTGGAACAAAGTAAGGCATTACATGCAAAAGCAGAGTAACTAAGACCCGAACAAGTCCATAACAGTTGTGCTGGCGACCATAGCAAGAGTGAACCACCTGATCCCTTCCCGAACTCAGAAGTGAAACCTCTTCGCGCTGATGGTAGTGTGGGGTTACCCATGTGAGAGTAAGTCATCGCCAGCTCATTATTCAAACACCCTCAACTAGCGTTGGGGGTGTTTTTTTATGTGGAAAAGAAAATATTAAGAAGAAAAGTAGAAAAAGAAAGGATAATAAAACCATCTGAGGATGGCTTTAATTCAACGGGTATTGGCTACTTTATTAAGCTAGTAAGTCAAAATTAAAGTGCATCTTTTAAGTTTTTTTGGTGCTGTTTGACTTGTTTCGCGTAGCGTTTACCTTGCTTTTTCATTTTTCGATTACTATTGTAGCCAGTAGGTCCCACATTGTAATAGGCCAAAGCTTTAGGCCATTTACCCGACTGATTTTTATAATGATTTAAAATAAATGTACCACAGTTGATATTGGTATGTTCATGGAATAAATCGCCAGGACAAGTCTGCTGCCAATAACGTGGAATAATTTGTGTGAACCCAACTGCACCTGAAGGTGAAACAGCATAGGCACGATAATTCGATTCTTGTCTAATAACTGCAGCGACAAGCAGAGGATCAACATTATGTTGTTCTGCACTTTGTACAATGATTGGTGCTACACGATTTGCTGTATCAGGATGCACAGCATAAGCCTTTTGGATCCCTGTAGAAAGTTTAGCTGAGCGTTTTGCAAGAGAGCCACCTCCTAGTGGAGAGCAGGCTGCTAACGTTAAAACAGTACAACCAATACTGAATATTTTTATAGATGGATATTTTCTAAATGCATTAAAAATCATATTAAAACTATATCTGTCATTTTGGCGTATGTGAGTATATATACTGATTTTGAGGTGAGCGATTGGTTCAGTCAAGTGAACTGAAGATTTGAATTGTATCGTGTCAGCATAATACAGAGGTTTCGTTTTGTTTTATCGAATGATTGGATAAACCAATGGAGTCTGATCTATCCTTAGGTTTTAATAATATGTCAAATTGATGACAAGTTTTTTATTTAATATAAACTATTGGAATAGAACAAATAAACTGCAATTTTAAGATAAAAGTACGTACAATATCGGCTTTTTAGCACTTTGAAAATTGCTTATTGCACAGGGAGTAAGTGTGTTAGAAGTCTTTGTACAATTATGTGGTGGTATTGGCCTATTTTTGATTGGTATGACCATGATGACGGACAGCTTAAAAGATATGGCAGGGGAAACCTTGCGTATTTGGTTGTCTAAGTTCACAGGTTCACCCATTAAAGCTGTGCTTTCAGGCATCGGTTTAACTTTAATTGTACAGTCTTCTACGGCAACAACTTTAGCCACGATTGGTTTTGTTAGTGCGGGGATTCTTACTTTTGCTCAGGCAATTGGTGTCATTATTGGTGCGAATATTGGCACAACCAGTACGGGTTGGATGGTGGCATTTTTAGGTGTTAAATTTTCCATCACCAGTTTTGCATTACCTTTGCTGGGTTTGGGTGCAATGCTCAAATTATTTAGTCAGGGGCGAGTTGCATTATTTGGAATGACATTGGCAGGTTTTAGTCTGATTTTCCTTGGCATTGATATGTTGCAAGTTGCCATGTCAGGTTTTGCTGAACGTGTCGATTTATCAGTATTTTCAAGTAGATCTTTGATTGCGCAACTCAGTTTGGTTTTGGTCGGTATTATCATGACCATTCTGTTGCAATCTTCAAGTGCTGCAATTACCGCGACCTTAGCAGCATTGGCCAGTGGTGCGATTGATTTGCAACAGGCTTTAGGTTTGGTGATTGGACAGAATATTGGTACGGTGGCGACAACCATTATTGCTGCAATTGGTTCAACTGCAAATGCCAAACGTACTGCAGCGGTTCATGTGATTTTTAACATCATTTCAGCCATTTTTGCTTTTATTATTTTAAAACCGTTATTTCTTGAGCTAACACAAAATCAACGTCTTATGGCAACATGGGACAATGTGGTGATTGTTGCTGCATTTCATACAGCATTCAGTATTTCTGGTACTTTGATTATTTTGCCTTTTATCCGTCAGTTCGAAAAACTGATTATGAAAATTATCCCAGATCAAACTCAATCGGTTTTATGTTATCTCGATCAAGCGAGTTTATCTGTGCCCGCCTTGGCTATTCATGCTGCATCAAAGGTGATTTATCATAGTTTGTATGACGTTTTGGTGATGCTAAAACTGGCTATCCAAGAGGGAAGATTACCTTCAAAAGTACGTTTATTACAGCTAGATGAAGTACTCATTCAAGTCCAACGCTATTTGGAAGAAATGTCGATTTCAGAAAATGAAGCCGATCAACAGCGTTTAATGGCGATGCTTCGTTTGATGGTGTATTTACGTGTTTTACGAAGTGATTTGGAAAATATTACTTTAGCAAAAGAAATACGCACCCAACCTGCAATTTATCAAGTTGGCTTAGATTTTGTACAAATTCTTGATGAACATCTAAAAGAAATGGATGATTTTGATGTGCATAAACATGTACTAAGTCTAAATACCGAATTATCTAATTTGAAAAAATGGACAGAAGATCAACGTGCCGAAAACCGTGAAAAAGTGCTGCAATATATTGCCGTGAATCAGCTCAATGCTGCGACAGGTTTAGAGTTGTTGGCGGCACAACGTTGGTTGGATCGCGTGATTGCGCATGCACAGCGCTTAGCTAACGTGTTGGTTGAAAATTCACGTAAACCAAGTTAATGATTTTAGGCTATTTTTTCGATAGTTACTTTTATATTTAAAAATAGCCTAAGCAAATTAACTTTTAATCTTGATTAAGCGTATAATTTTAACATCATTTTTTACAGTATTTTTTCAATGACTCCAGCAGCTAAACTTTTAAAAGCCAAGAAAATTCAATTTTCTATGCATGAATATGAACATGATCATAATGCTAAAAGTTTTGGTTTAGAAGCTGCGGAGAAGTTAGGCTTAGATGTCACAGAAGTATTTAAAACTTTATTGGTCAGTGATGATAAGCATTATTTTGTGGCGATTTTACCTGTCCATTACCAATTAAATCTTAAAAAAGTTGCGGCTGCTTTTCAGTGTAAAAAAGTACACATGGCTGATCCTAAAGATGCTGAGCGTTTGACAGGTTATTTGGTTGGGGGCATTAGTCCAATTGGGCAGAAGAAACAACTGAAAACAGTGATTGATGCATCCGCTCAACAGCTTGCAACTATGTATGTGAGTGGAGGGAAGCGTGGATTAGATATTGGTTTAACACCAAGCGATTTGGCAAAAGTTTTAAATGCTAATTTTGTAGATATCGTAGATGCATGATATGTTGCAATTTACATTGAATGGCGTCCAAATTAAGCAATAAATAGGGTAATTAAAAACTCGTATTGATGATTTTTTAACAAACTAAATTTTATGTTATATTAGTGAAAGTCAAGAAATTCTGAGAGGTGCAGTATGGGTAAGCGTCTTAAAGACTACACAATCGAAGATCGAAAAGCTCGTCCAATGTGTCCAGCTAAACCTATTGACTTTGGTGATGATGAGACTACCAATCGCATTATGTTAGATGCTGCTAAACGTGTAATTCGTCGGCATAAAAAAGAACTTATTGCGCTTGCTCACAAATGAGTCTAATGCCCTCAACTTTTGTCGTTGCTGTCTATTTTGATATATCTTTATTACGTTATGAGGCAGTCATTTAGAATGACTAAATTTTCTGCCTTATGACTTAATATCAGCCAAAAACTTGCGAAATCTCTCTCACATCGCAAACATAGACGAATAGTCAGATGAAGTTTACAAAACTTACAAGAGAATAGTTGAATAATAATTACAATAATATATTATAAAAACATATATTGTTTTGGGTGTTCAAAATGCATGATTATCTGCTGGCATTAATCGGTGGTGGATTGCTTGGTCTTGCAGTCGTGGGCTATTTATATGTTCATGGTCGTATCGCAGGCATTAGTGGTTTACTGGCTCAAGTATTAAATCCGCAAACGCTGTTCAAAACGCCTGCATTGTGGTTTGTGTTAGGTATTTTCATTGTGCCTTTTTTCTATGGCATCGTGGCTCAACCTAAAGTTGAATTGAATGCAAGCCCATTGATGATGATTGTGGCGGGATTGTTGGTTGGTTTCGGTACTCGTTTGGGTTCGGGTTGTACCAGTGGACATGGTATTTGTGGCATGAGTCGTTTATCTAAGCGCTCCATTGCAGCAACAGCTACCTTTATGTTAGCTGGCTTTATTACCGTTTATGTTATCCGCCATATCACAGGAGCATTCTAAATGAAAAATTTCTTAGCCTTTGTTTTCGGTGGTATTTTTTCAGCTGGATTGATTCTTTCTGGTATGTCGAATCCTGAAAAAGTTTTAAACTTCCTCGATCTTTTCGGTACATGGGATGCAAGTCTGGCATTTGTTATGATGGGTGCAATTGCGGTTGCCTTTATTCCATTCCAAAGAATTATGCGCCAAGCTGAACCAAAAACCATTTTAAATGAACCAATTGATTTGCCTAAACAAACTCAAATTGACTCTAAACTGATCACAGGTAGTTTTATTTTTGGTATCGGTTGGGGCGTTGCAGGAATTTGTCCAGCGCCAAGTCTAACCTTGATTGGTTTAGGTTATTATCAAGCAATCTATTTCATTGTTGCAATGTTGGTGGGGATTCTCATTCATCGTAAGGTTGCAGGAGCATAAGATGCACGCAGATATTCAGCATTTTTTTGATGAAAATACTAATACATTCAGTTATGTGGTAAGTGATCCTGTAACGCGTCAATGTGCCATTATTGACAGCGTGTTGGATTATGACCCTGCATCTGCGACTACTTCAACAATTCATGCCGATGAAATCATTGCTTACATCCAAAAAAATGAATTAACGGTTGAATGGATTTTAGAAACGCATGTGCATGCCGATCACCTGACAGCTTCTCAATATTTAAAAGAGCAGTTGGGTGGTAAAATTGCCATGAGCCATAAAATTTCGATTGTGCAAGAAACATTTAGTGCTATCTATAACTTGGATATCAAGTATTTCAATTCACATCAATCATTTGATTATCTGTTTGACGATCATGAAACTTTTACGATTGGTGAATTACAAGCCTATAACATCCCTACGCCGGGGCATACGCCTGCTTGTTTAAGCTATGTGATCGGTGATGCTGTATTTGTAGGTGATACTTTGTTTATGCCTGATTATGGTACGGCACGTTGTGATTTCCCGAAAGGCAGTGCAGGGCAGTTGTACGATTCTGTGCAAACGCTATACGCATTGCCTGAAGAAACACGAGTGTTCTTATGCCATGATTATCTACCAGAATCACGTGAACAATATGAACATGAAACACTGCTCAAAACTCAAAAAGAGCAGAATATTCATATTCATACAGGGGTAAGCAAAGCTGAATTTATTGAGATGAGAACTCAGCGTGATGCTACTTTAACGATGCCTAAATTGATTCTGCCATCAATTCAAATCAATATGGACGCAGGTAAGTTCCCACAACCTGAGGCCAACGGCATTCGTTATTTGAAGTTGCCTTTGAATTATTTTAAATAAAATTTTAAGAAAAGTTCATCTTGTATGTTATTGCTTAGGTTTATACAAATAGCCTAAGCAATATTATAAGTTTCACGATAAAAAGCACATATAAAATTTGATTTATAAACTCAAAACTCATTAAATAGATTAATCATTTGTATTCAAGTTTAGAGTCTATTTTATGTTATTAAATTATCAAATCACGCAAAATCAGCCTGAATCTACGTTGCCATCTTTGGTTTTTATTCATGGTTTATTTGGTAGTTTGAGTAATTTAGGCATGCTCGCACGTGCATTTCAAGAACAGCGCACCGTAATTCAATTAGATGTGCGCAATCATGGTAAGTCTGCGCATTGTGATGACATGAATTATGCAGCAATGGCACAAGATGTTTTAGAAACGTTGAACAGCTTGAATATCGAACAGTTTTCTGTGGTTGGGCATTCAATGGGCGGTAAAGTTGCAATGACTTTAGCTCCTCTGGCTGCTGGGCGTTTACAGCAATTGGTTTTATTGGATATTTGTCCTTTTGCTTATCCTGAAAATCGTCACGATCAAATTTTTACAGCCTTGTTTGCTGTGCAAGATGCACAAGTTGAAAGTCGCCAAGCGGCAATGGAAATTATGCGTGAGCATCTTCAAGAAGAAATGGTTGTGCAATTTTTGATGAAGTCATTTAGCAAAGGGCAATGGTTATTTAACTTAAATGCGCTACATGAACATTATGCCGAAATTTTGTCATGGCAGACAGTGCATAGTGATGTCAATACTTTGTTTATTCGTGGCGGTAATTCACCTTATATTGAGTTACCTGAGCATTATGCCGCTATTCAAGCACAGTTTCCTCACGCAAAAGTTGAAACAGTCGCTCATGCAGGGCATTGGTTGCATGCCGAAAAAACCGCAGAAGTATTGGCATTCATGACTGAGTTTTTAGATTAATCTTGTCTAGTATTTTGCATCATTCGATGATCTAAAATGATCTCAGTTTTTAAATCAATTTTTAAACCAATACTCCATTTGGAGTATTGGTTTTTTATTGACACTGATCTGCATAGATTAACGGTTTAGCTTTTATTCCCAACAATAAAAAAGAGCTGACGTTGAATCATCAGCTCTTTATTTTAAACTTAAGCAACCTTAATTACTTATGCTTTTTCTTCTTCATTGCCAGCAAGTTGCTTTAGCAAATGCTTTTCAAGATAGTGAATATCCATTGCTTGTTTGCAGAAGTTTTTATCTTGCAGAATCAAGTCTTTGTGCAAAGGAATGTTGGTTTTAATTCCTGTTAAGATAGTTTCATCCAAGGCTTGACGCATACGCGCAATACTGGTTTCACGATCTTTACCATGCACAATCAGTTTAGCAATCATTGAGTCGTAATACGGCGGAATGCTATAACCTTCGTAGATGTGTGAATCTACACGAACACCTGCACCACCTGGGGCATAGAAGTGTTCAATTTTACCTGGTGAAGGTACGAAGGTGGTTGGGTCTTCTGCGTTAATACGACATTCGATTGCGTGACCACGAATTTCAACCTGATCTTGCTCAATGTCTAAACCTAGACCTGCAGCAATACGCAATTGTTGTTCAATGATGTCAATGCCTGTCACCATTTCAGTTACAGGATGCTCAACCTGAACACGTGTATTCATTTCAATGAAGAAGTATTCATCATCTTCAAATAAGAATTCGAAAGTACCTGCACCACGGTATTGCATTAACTTACATGCATTAACACACGCTTCTAAAATATCGGCACGTGCTTGTTCTGGTAAGTTAGGTGCTGGCGCTTCTTCAAGAACTTTTTGGTGACGACGTTGTAAAGAACAGTCGCGGTCATAAAGGTGAATCGCGTGACCATTACCATCAGCCAATACTTGTACTTCTACGTGACGTGGCTTTTGTAAGAAACGTTCCATATAGACCGTGTCATCACCAAACCACATTTCTGCATCACGTTGAGCCGCTTGAACTGATTCAAGCAGGGTGTCTACGCGCTCTACAATACGCATACCACGACCACCACCACCAGCAGCCGCTTTTACAATGAGCGGGAAACCAATTTCTTTGGCTTCAGCTAAAGCATTGTGTGGTGTAACGGCGTGTGCTGAACCCGGTACAGTTGGTACGCCAGCTTTACGCATTGCAGTAATTGCAGAAACTTTGTTACCCATTAAGCGAATATGCTCAGGGCGTGGACCAATGAAAATGAAACCTGAACTTTCTACAATTTCAGCAAATTCGGCATTTTCGGCAAGGAAACCATAACCAGGGTGAATGGCATCTGCACCTGTAATTTCTGCTGCAGTAATAATTGCAGGAATATTCAGGTAACTTTCACTGCTCGCACCCGGACCAATACACACGGCTTCATCACAAAAGCGTAAGTGCATCAGGTCTTTATCGGCATCTGAATAGATACCCACGGTTTTGATCCCTAAAGTTTTGCAAGCTCGGGTGATGCGCAGGGCAATCTCACCACGGTTTGCAATTAAAACTTTTTGCAACATTGTGAATCCCCGAGGTCTTAAGCGCGGTAGCGGAAGAGTGGTTGACCAAATTGAATCACTTCGCCATTTTTAACTAGAATTTCTTCAATCACGCCACTTTGAGTTGCTTCAATTGGGTTCATGATTTTCATTGCTTCGATAATGCCAAGCGTTTCACCAGCAGAAACAGTTTGACCCACTTTAATAAATGGTGCTTCACCTGGGCTTGGTGCTGCATAGAACACGCCAACCATTGGAGAAGTTTCAACAGCACCACGTGGTGAAGATTTAGGTGCAGATGGTACTTCTGCAGAAGGTGCAGGCATTGCAGGAACTGCTGCCGCTACTACTGGACTGCGACGAGTTAATGCAATCGACTGATCGCCTTCTTTAACTTCAATCGCTTGTAAGTCAGATTCAATCATCAAGTCGATGAGTTTCTTGATTTTACGAATATCCATGGACAGTATTCCTAGTTTAAGATTGTGTAGTAGGTTGAATTTTTTCAAGAACAAAGTCGAGTGCTGCGGCATAGCCTTTTGCGCCTAAACCGCAAATCACACCAATGGCTTTGTCTGATAAATATGAATGATGTCTAAACGCCTCACGTGCATGCACATTCGACAAATGGACTTCAATAAATGGAATAGCGACCCCTAACAAAGCATCACGTACCGCAACAGAGGTATGCGTCAATGCAGCAGGGTTAATAATGATATATTGTGTGCCATCTAACGCGGCTTGATGAATTCGGTCTACAATTGCGCCTTCCCAATTACTTTGGAAAGTATCTATAGAAATTGATGCTTTTTGCGCTTGTGAAATGAGCTGTTGATTTATATCCTCAAGAGTGAGGTAACCATAAACTTCGGGTTCACGCTTTCCTAGCAAATTTAGATTCGGTCCATGAATAACCAAAATGGTCGAACTCATTCCGCTTGCTCCAATAAATAATTGCAATAATACTTTGCAAGATGTCTGCAAAGTTTGCTAATTATGGCATAAAATTCCACATTTTTTTTGTAATTTGTTTAATTTGACGTAGAAAGCGTGTGCCAAAATGAGGCTCTATAATGAAAACTTTGCAGGGAATTCGCAATGTTAAAAAATTACATTTTTAGTTTTTTTTGCTGATTTTTATATTCTAAAACAACTGACCAAATCTATTCATTTGTTTTCTGTAACGACTGATCAAGCGAGTGACTTGAACTGGTTTGATTCGGAATGTCAAAGCCAGAAAACAACCAACATCAATATCGCATTTCTTTATAGCATGATATTTCGTTGCTGTTTATAAAAAATGGCGATTCCATTTTTTCAGTTCATTCAAAGTAGATGACCACACAAACTGCAGTGGATCATCTAATACGTTTTGTGATCATCGTTCAAGTGGTTATGGATTCGATAGAAAGATCATTTCGATAATAAGATATTTTAAAAATTCAACTTTATTTAAATAAAACATGAGCTTAAATGGAATGCTTTGATTGATATATTTATCTATATTTTAGTCTGGAATAGATGCTCCTACGCTGCGTATTATATTTTGAGTGGGGTGCTGTTGGTTTTATGTACACTTTAATTAAGTTGTAGATTGATCACAAGACCAAGCGCATGCACGATCTGCACGGATATCTACCTCATTTAAAAATATGACGTGGTATCGAACAAAAAAACGGTGATGAAAGTTTCAGCAATTTTTTTCTAGCCAATGTTCTTCTACTCAATAGCCCGCAGCATCTACATCATAGATAAAATTTTAGAACGCATTGACCTTTTATTTCAAAAATCACCTTAAAAATGGCGTTATCGTAAAGTAGAGCAATATGTTCGGTATTGGCAAAAGTTAAGTGATCTTGTTCTGAATCTTGCTTTATTTGCTGTTAAAGCTCAGAAAAGCTTAATCCGTCTGTTGTTTCTCTGTTGCAGAAGGTGCTGCATCAAAACTGACAATCACTTTTAAACCTTGCGGTTGGTTAGCCTGAAATTGAAGTAGGTAGCCATATTGCTCTAATAATACTTTGACTAGAGTTAGACCTAAGCCATAGCCTTGTTTATGCGCAGATTTACGCCAAAAACGCTGAGTCAGAATGGTAAAATCATCTTCATTCAGGCTTTTGCCTTGGTCTGCAATGATCAATTGCAGGTCTTGCATATAAATTTGAATGTTTGGCGCATCCTCTGCATGCAAATAAGCATTTTGAATCAAGTTTTTCAGTACCATGTGAAACGCAGGCGCTGGAATATTAATGTGTTGTCCTACCAAACTCGCCCAATCAATCTGTAATTTCGCTGATAGATTGGGATATTCCACAGTCAGTTCCGACAAGACTGTTTCTAATACGCTACGCATATCTGCATGGCTATGTGCCGCTTGAATACCTGCTTCAGTTTGACTGAGCAATAACAGTTGTTCCAAAAGTTGTTGATAACGTTGGATGCTGCGTTCTGCGTGTTTTAAATTGTCGATGACTTTGGCTGTATCTTGGGCAGATGCGGTTTGATTCAACATCAATTGGCTTAGTTGCACATGCGTTTTAATAGCCGTTAACGGCGTGCGCAGTTCATGCGCAGCAAATGCACTAAAGTTTTTTTCGTGTTCCAGACTTTTATGTAGGCGTTCAATCAGCATCAATAAGTTATCGACAAAAGGCTGAATTTCTTTAGGAATTTTTTGTGATCTCAGTTCAATTAAATAACGAGAAGCTTCATCTAAAGATTGTTTTTTCTGAATTAAGTGGCGGGTGATGTGATCGAGCGGTAAAAACTCCAGACGGATAATCCACAAAATTAGCAAAATACAAATAATCAAAGTAAGCAGTAAAGGAATCAGTACCGACTGTAAAATTTGTTTAAGTAGGTTTTGCCGTAACTGAATTTTTTCAGCCACCACCACCTGAACTTCACCTTCACGCAGTACATAACTACGCCATTGCAGTCCATTTTCTGTCCATGTGCTGAAACCGACTTGTTGGTTTTTTAAATTTTTCGGTGCGCCTTGAGTGCGTGCAATCACATGCTGTGGTAATGAAACATCGGCACGGAAAATAGAGACTTCACAAGCAATTAAACTATGTAGCAAGGCATTTTCTGATTCGGCATGCAAACTTTCTGTGAGTTGTTCTAGGGGCAGTTGCTGAATCAGGCGGGCGACCATACGGGCTGAGGTAGAAAGTCGTTCATCCAGCGTATTTTGTAAGCGTTGTTCCAAGTCATGGTAGAGCCATGCAAAGACAATCACCCACAGCAAAATAAATGCACAGCTGATGGTCGATACCAAACGCCATTTCAGACTGTAGTTTTTCATGTCAGCAGCTCAGGTTTAAAGATGTAGCCGACACCACGCACCGTTTGAATAAAATCGGGGTGGATTTTATGCCGTAAATGGTAGATATGCACATTTAAGGCATTGCTTTCGATACTGTCTTGAAAGCCATACACTTTATCTATCAGTTCTTCATTTTTTAAGATTTGGTTCGGATGCCGTAAAAAGGTTTCCAATAGGCTATATTCACGGCGTGAAAGCTGAATGTTTTGTGAATGCCAACTGACTTCTTGTGTATCGAGGTTCATGTGTAACTGACCACTTTGCAGTTGGTTCGATGAATAACCACGATGACGGCGGCTTAATGCATATACACGGGCAATCAGTTCATTTAATTCAAAAGGTTTAGTTAGGTAGTCATCTGCTCCTAAGTTGAGCGCCTGTACGCAGTCTTGAGTATGATTCCGCGCGGTTAATACCAATACTGGAATATGAATGGCATCTTTACGCCAGTTTTCGAGTAACTGTAAACCATCTTGGTCAGGCAGACCTAAATCGAGCAGGCACAGATCTACCGCACTATGACGTATGAAGTAATCGGCATCGCGCGCGTTATTCACGTGTTCGACTGAAATACTTAAAAATTCGAGTGCTGCCACAATACTTTGGGCAATATAAGGATCATCTTCCACCAAAACGACGAACATATTTGCTCCTATACCACAGTCAGCCCAATATATGACACATCTCGATCACGCCACAAATTTAGATTAGGCACCTACAATGCTCAAGTTTACAAAGAAAAATCTTTATTAATGTTCTCTTAATCTACACTTACCGATAATACAGTCAGTTTTTTAATTTTTAGTATAAATACATGATTTTTATTCGCGTCATTGCTTATTTTGTGTTGAGTCTGTGTGCGGTGTGGGTCAATGCTGCCAATGAATTTTTAGCGTCCGATCAAGCTTTTAAGTTTCAGGCGACGTCATTGTCTGAACAAACGGTTGAACTGAAATGGGATGTCGTACCGCATTACTATTTATATCACGATCAATTCAAAGTCAGTCAGGCTCAAAAGCCGCTTGCTTTTAAATTGCCTGCAGGGCAGGAAAAAGATGATCCGACTTTCGGGCTGACACGTGTGCATTATGGGCAAGTGACAACACAGATTCAGGTGAAGCCTAATCAGCAATATCAAATTACTTGGCAAGGCTGCGCTGAAGATGGTTTGTGTTATCCCGTACAGCGTAAAACGATTCAAACCGATGCCGATGGTTTATTGCCACAGCATAATTTAAGTGCGGGCAAAGGTAATTTACTTCAGCAACTCAATCAGAATAATCAGGCTGCTTTAAACACTAACTTAAATGATGCAGATAAGCATCAAGCCAATGGTTCTAGTACACAAAAACAAGTTACGACAACTGCAAATACTGTAACGACAAAAGAACTCAAACTTGAACAGCAAACGCTAGAAAACAAAGCACAGCTTGCTGAAAATGCGGTTGCTGTAACACAAGCTGATCCTAAACTTACCCCTGAACCAGTAGAAAACGTTGATTTAGCAAATTCCTTAGAGATTGAAAATACAGATACGGCGTTGACAGACAATACATTCGCTGCATCAGCCAATTCAAGCAATACGGAAACAGCCAGTAGTACGAGTCTGAATCAGCAATGGAACAATGATCAATTTTTCCTGAATTTATTGTCTGGGCAAGGGTTGTTACTGAATGCGTTTATCTTTTTAGGTTTTGGGGTATTACTGGCTTTTTTACCGTGTTCATTGCCGCTGATTCCAATTCTTTCTGGCATTTTGGTGCAGCGCAACACAGGCTATAAAGCGGCAGCAATTGCGATCACCTTTATCGTCAGTATGGCGCTAGTCTATGGCTTGATGGGCGTTGTTGCGTCACACATTGGTTATAGCGTACAGCGTTGGTTCCAAAATCCCGTAGTGATTGCAGTTTTTGCTATGTTGTTTGTGCTCTTTGCTTTAAACCTGTTTGGACTGTATCAGTTCTCATTACCACAAGCAGTGTTACAGCGTTTAGATCGTATTCAGCAATATCAAAAAGGCGGTACTTTATTGGGTGCGGGCGTTATGGGGGTGATTTCTGCACTGATTGTCGGGCCATGTATGAGTGCGCCTTTAGCGGGAGCATTGCTGTACGTCTCACATTTGGATCAAGCAGCATTGGGTGGTTTATATTTGTTCCTGCTCGGTTTAGGTATGGGAATTCCTTTACTTATTGCCAGCGTGTTTGGCGCGAAATATTTGCCAAAGCCAGGTTTGTGGATGGAACGGCTAAAATTTAGCTTTGGTTTTATCATGTTGGCAATGGCTTTGTATTTTGCTCGTCCGCTATTTTCTGTGACTTGGTACTATGTTGCTTTTGCCGTGGTGTTATTTGCCTTCGCTGCATATTTAATCGCAATTTTGCGCCACGTGTTACATCGTCCACAGCGTTTTTCGTTATTGGCTTTGGCGGCAGTAATCGCCAGTAGTGGAATTTGGCATGTCAATCAGAGTATTGCCAGTGTCAATGCGCAGGTACAAGCAGACCAATTACAGCCATGGATCAAAGTACGCACAGAACAAGAGTTGAATGCAGCTTTGGCCGCACATGCTCATCAAAAGATTGTGATTGATGTCTATGCCGATTGGTGTGTGGCGTGTCAGCCGATTGAGCGTGATGTGATTCCTCGTACCGATGTGCAAGATGCTTTAAAGCATGTGGTGCGGATTAAACTCGACTTAACCGAACAGCATCCTTCACAAGATGCCTTATTGAAAAAATGGCAGATTTTAGGGCCGCCAACGTTGTTATTTTTGGCAGATCCACAACGGGAACAACGTGAATTGCGTCTAACAGGTGCTTATAACGCAGCGCAATTGATTCAAAATATTCATCAACTGCAAGAGGCTGCGCCATGATTCAATCCGCAGTCTTGCAGTTAGGCATGTTGATGATTCCATGGCCATTGGTGTTTTTATTGCTAGGACTGATTGTCGTCTTTGCAATGGGTAAATTTTTTCAGCGTCGTTATACATGGAATGCACAGACTTGGACAGGTTATCAGGATGCATTATGGAATGCGCTGTGGATTGGTGCTTTAGTTGGGCGGGCAGTTTTTGTGTTGCAGCATTATGAGCTGTACTTTGCCAACCCGATTGATATTTTAAAAATTCAGGACAAAGGCTTTCATCTGATTGCCGCAGTTATGGCAGGTGTGGCGTGGTTTGTCTGGAAAAATCGCGCTATTCAACGTGTTGTTCTGGCATGGGCAGTTGCGCTCTTTATTACAGTACAAGTTGTAGGTTGGAGTCTTATCCAACCTTTGCAGACGCAGCATGCCTATCCCAATCTAGTATTGCACAACCTAGCGCAACAACCTCAAGATTTAGCTCAATTTTCAGGGCAGCCCACGGTGATTAATCTCTGGGCGACTTGGTGTCCAGTTTGTCATCGTGAAATGCCTGTTATGCAACAAGCACAGCAAGATTTCCCTGAGGTCAATTTTGTATTTGCCAATCAAGGCGAATTTGCAGCAGAGATTCAAGCCTATTTACAGAAACATCGATTTCAGTTTGAACACGTGTTATTAGACCCTGCAGCTCGTTTAGGACAACACTTCAATATGTTCGGTTTGCCAAGTACTTTGTTTTTTAATGCACAAGGAGAATTGGTCGATCATCACATGGGTGAATTGACCAAGCCGATGCTGCAGCATTATCTGAAAAAAATACAAGCGAATCCATAAACGCGCTCTTAACGATTTGAAAGAAAACCCGCCGTGAAGCCAAAATTAAGGACAATCAATATGACATCAAACATCAAAAATAACATGCTGAAACTGGCGATAGGTATGAGTCTTGCCAGTAGTGTGAGTATGCTGCAAGCACAGGACAACCTCAAACAGCACATTGAAAAAGAAGGTTTTAAGTTTGTGCAACAAATTCAAGCACCTGCACAAATGACAGGTTGGGCAGGGCATATTGAACAAAGTCCTGCGACAGTGTTTATTTCCAATGATCAGAAATACTATATTGTAGGCACTTTGTTTGATGCACAAGGCAATAATTTAACCGTCGATGCTTTAGACCGTTATGTGAAAAAGTCGGTACTTGAAGATGTGTGGCAAAGTCTGGAACACGCTACTTGGATTCAGGATGGGCAAACCAGTGCTGAAAAAATTGTCTACGTGTTTTCAGACCCGAATTGTCCGTATTGCCATACCTTTTGGAAGCAGGCACGTCCGTGGGTAGAATCTGGCAAAGTTCAGTTAAGACATATTATTGTGGCGGTGATCCGACCTGAAAGCAAAGGGCAGGCCGCGACTTTATTAATGGCGAAAAACCCACAGCAGACCTTTAATGCGTTCCATCGTCAATACGGACAAAAAAAGCTGATCGAGCAAAAAACTGTGCCTGTACATGTAGAAAAAACCTTAGAACAGAATCAGGCACTGATGGATAAATACGAGTTCTTTGCCACACCTGTTGTGCTTTGGAAAAATAAACAGGGCGAATTACAGTCGGTACAAGGAATGCCAAAATCTATGAAAGATGTGTTTGAGTGATTTTAAAAATT
This sequence comes from Acinetobacter seohaensis, assembly GCF_056431365.1. NCBI lineage: Bacteria > Pseudomonadati > Pseudomonadota > Gammaproteobacteria > Moraxellales > Moraxellaceae > Acinetobacter > Acinetobacter seohaensis. The sequence continues at coordinate 88,981 of NZ_JBWKMK010000021.1, read as the reverse complement.
TCCGAGCAAATATCTAACTGAATATTCAAATCTAAAGCGCAAAAAAGCTTGCTCTAATTGCATTAGAGCAAGCTTTTTGATGTAAAAGATTCAGTCTTTTATTTCTGAATACGAATCGCAAATTGAACGACGTGGGATTTGCCCTGATGCAGTTTGCCTTCTGAGCGTTCTACATCGCCCACAAAGAAATGAATCAGATGATCGTGTTTAAAATGGCTTAAAAACTCGATAGGATCGTACAGCATTTCTACTGCACGTGGGCCGCCCGTTTTATATTCTAGCTGACGAGTAGAATACAGCTCACCAACAAATAAACCGCCGTTGACCAAAGTTTCGCGCACGCCATTTAACACTTTTTGCTGTGTTTCAGGGTTAAAGTGACCAAATACACAAATCACGTTGTCATATTGATTGGCTTGCCAATCCACCTGACTTAAATCTTGCTTTCGTGTATTTAGGCTTAAACCACGTTGCTGTGCATAGCCTTGAGCCTTATCTAAAGCAACTTGCGAGTAGTCCCATAAATCTGCTTCAAATGCTTGCTCATTGGCTTGTGCCACAGCTGCCAAATATAACAAGTTACGACCTTCACCTTCGGCCAAGCCCAAAGTTTTGCCGTGAATAGACAGTTTTTGCGTAATGTCCTGAATGAACGCATTGGCTTGTTCACCATAAATATGGTCATGTTGGCTGTAGCGTTCATCCCATTCATTATGGATATTTAACATAGTTTCGACTCGGTAAAAAATTTGATGCTGTTATTCGGCTGTAGATGGAGAAAACTCTTTAAATGCTGCCACGGCGTTTGCGGCATACATGAGTGATGGGCCACCGCCCATATAAACAGCAATACCTAAAATTTCATTCAATTCTTCAAAAGTCATGCCCATTTTGACCAAAGTTCTGACGTGAAAACCGATACAACCATCACAGCGTTGTGCCACACCAATTGCAAGCGCAATAAACTCTTTGGTTTTGGCATCAATTACGCCATCTTTCATCGCAACTTGTGACAGGGCATTAAAACTTTTAAGTAAATCGGGAGATTGTTCTTTAATGGATTTGATATTAGACGAAATTTCAGCAGTGAGTTCGGTATATTTCATGTTGTTTCACCATCAAGCAGATTAGAACCTAAAGACAATATAGCATATATTTAAATATATTATGTTTATATATATTAATTAGCAGCTTTGCTTAAATTCAGTAAATCTGTATTTATAGCATTATCAATTCACCCAAATCACTTTATAATGTTGTCGCATATTCTGGAGTCGCTGTTAAATAGTTGCGATGACTTCAAACCTCATTTTTTAAGTCTTATTCTCCCTCTTGATTCGGCTTATAAATCAATATTTTATAATTTTGTGTCTGAGTAGGCACATACAATAGGTGCCTGCATGGAAATTAAAGTCAATTATTTAGACAACTTGCGTCTTGAAGCTAAATTTGACGATTTTACCGTCATTGCCGATCAGCCCATCCGTTATAAAGGCGATGGTTCTGCGCCAGGCCCATTTGATTATTTCCTTGCGTCATCTGCATTGTGTGCTGCGTATTTCGTGAAGGTTTATTGCCAATCACGTGATATTCCAACCGATAATATCCGCTTATCTCAAAACAATATTGTCGATCCTGAAAACCGTTATAAACAGATTTTTAAAATTCAGGTGGAATTGCCTGCAGATATTTCTGAAAAAGACCGTCAGGGGATTTTACGTTCTATTGACCGTTGTACCGTAAAGAAAGTCGTGCAAACAGGCCCTGAGTTTGTGATTGAGCAAGTCGAAAGCATTGATGCCGATGCACAAGCTTTGCTGATGCCGAACTTGACTTCATCTCAAGCGACTTTTATTGCTGGTAAAGATTTACCGCTTGAAGAAACTATTGCCAATATGTCGGGTATTTTGGCAGGTTTGGGCATGAAAATTGAGATTGCCTCATGGCGTAATATCGTGCCAAATGTCTGGTCATTACATATTCGTGATGCGCAATCGCCAATGTGTTTTACCAATGGTAAAGGCGCAGCCAAAGAAAGTGCATTAGCATCTGCTTTGGGTGAATTCATTGAACGTTTGAACTGTAACTTCTTCTATAACGATCAGTTCTGGGGTGAAGAGATTGCCAATGCCGAATTTGTGCATTATCCAAATGAAAAATGGTTTAAGCCTGGCCCAAATGGTGAATTGCCTAAAGAAATTTTAGATGAATATTGCTTAGAAATTTATGATCCTGAAGATGAGTTGCTGGGCACACATTTATATGACACCAACTCAGGCAATACTGAACGTGGTATTTGTTCATTGCCATTTGTGCGTCAATCCGATGGTGAAACGGTATATTTCCCATCAAATTTAATTGAAAACTTATATTTAAGTAACGGGATGAGTGCAGGTAACACGCTTGCAGAAGCTCAAGTGCAGTGTTTATCTGAAATTTTTGAACGTGCAGTGAAGCGTGAAATTATTCAGGAAGAAATGAGCCTGCCTGATGTACCGCAAGAAGTTTTGGCAAAATATCCAAGTATTGTGGCAGGTATTCAGGCTTTAGAAGAACAAGGTTTCCCAGTATTGGTGAAAGATGCGTCTTTAGGCGGTCAATTCCCTGTCATGTGTGTGACCTTAATGAACCCGCGTACAGGCGGTGTTTTTGCTTCGTTTGGTGCACATCCAAACTTTAAAGTCGCTTTAGAGCGCAGCTTAACTGAACTATTGCAAGGGCGTAGTTTTGAAGGTTTAAATGATTTACCACAGCCGACCTTTAGTACGAATGCGGTAACTGAGCCGAATAACTATGTTGAACACTTTATTGATTCAAGTGGTGTAGTGTCTTGGCGTTTCTTTAGTGCGCAGGCAGACCATGAATTTGTAGAGTGGGATTTCACCAACAATGGTCAATATAGCAATGTCGAAGAAGCTGAGGCTTTATTTGCGATTTTAGAAGAAATGGGCAAAGAATCCTATATGGCGATTTATGAACATTTAGGTGCAACTGCTTGCCGAATATTAGTCCCTGATTATTCAGAAGTGTATTTGGTAGAAGACCTGATTTGGGATAATACCAATAAAGCTTTGCTGTACCGTGAAGACATTTTAAATCTGCACCGTTTGGATGATGAGCAACTTGAAGCTTTAGTTGAGCGTTTGGAAGAATGTGAGCTAGATGACTATACCGAAATCAAAACCTTAATTGGCATTGAATTTGATGACAATACCGTTTGGGGGCAGCTCACCATCCTCGAATTAAAATTGTTGATTTATTTGGCATTAGAACAGTTTGAAGAAGCTAAAGATTTAGTCGAAGCATTCTTACAATACAACACCAATACCGTAGAACGTGGCTTGTTCTATCAATGTATGAATGTCGTGCTTGAAGTTATTTTAGATGATAAAATGGATATTGCCGATTATGCTGTCAATTTCCGCCGTATGTTTGGCAATGAACGTATGGATGCAGTCATGGGTTCTGTTGAAGGCACAGTACGTTTCTATGGTCTAACCGAAACCAATATGCAGCTTGAAGGTTTAGATCGTCATTTACGTTTAATCGACAGCTACAAAAAACTGCATAAAGCACGTGCCAAGTTTGTTGGGCTGAATAAAGACTAATCTTGCAGAAGTAGAACGCTGTTCTGATTTGAATCACCGTCCAAGAAAAAGACTCGGCTTTAAAAGTCCGAGTCAGGTATTATGGCAACAACATGGTGTTGCATTTCAAATGCTAATCTAAGATTTGCTGTTATTATTGAAAAGGCAAAATAATAAATAGCCCTTGTTGTTGAGGGCTATTTTATTTAAGCGAGATGGTCACGAACAAATTGAGGATCTAAAATAAACAATTTAATCAGTGATTGAGCTGCTCCTGAAGGTCTTCTAACACCTTGCTCCCAAGATTCTAATGTACGTTTAGAGATACCTAAAATTTTAGCAAATTGATCTTGAGTGAGTTCAGACTTTCTTCGTGCTAAAGCAACATCTGTTTCATTGATCACAGTTTTTCTTGCTGCGTTATTAGCAAGCATTTGTTTAACGCCTTCTAATAATTCAACATTTAAGTCTCGTTTTGCTTCTCGAGCTTCCAATTCTTTGTCACTTAATAAACGACTCATTTCAGTAACTCCGCTAATTGTCTAAGTGTCTTTTTCTCAAGTTGGGTAATTGTGTCTTTACTATATAAGGTCAATAACCAAATTTCGCCATTTGCTAAACGGTTGTAATAAATTACACGAACACCACCTTGTTTACCTTTACTCTTTCCACCCCATCGAATTTTACGAACGCCGCCAGTACCAGGTTCTACATCTCCTGCTGTAGGGTGGTTCTCGGCAATGAAAATTTTAAAGTCATTGTATTGTTCTTCAGTCCAATAGTAGGGATATTCATTGGTAAAAAAGTAGTCTCACAGATGGTATACATCAAACACCTTTATACTACTTTGTAGTGTTTAATTGTATACTACAAAGTAGTACTTTTAAGCATTAAATTAGGTCTCATATTGTGAGCTTTTTTAGCCCAATCAAATAACTGCTAATCACCAAGCGCCAATAAACCTTCCCAGCTAAAATAATTCGGGCTTAAATGGCTGCGCTGCATCGCCCAAGTTCGATCTTGCAATTTACATGCTCCAATGGCGAGTTTTTGCACACCAAATTTATTTTTCACGGTATCCAACACTTGCTGTAATTGTTCCTGTTTTTCAATGGCGTCAGTATCTGTAAGCAGTTCGTGAATATAGCTTTGTTTGGGTTCAAGTCCCGTTAAAATCACACCACATTTTTTAAAGGCAATTCCTTCCTGAAATAGCGTTGTCACATGCTTCATCATGGCTTTGTTTATGAGCAAAGCAGAATCTGTTGGCTCATTGAAAGCAATAGTGACCGATTGATTGTAAAAAACTTGGCGCGGATCAAAACGGTTAGATTGCGCAAAAATGATCATACAACCACATAAACTTTTTTCAGCTCTGAGCCTTTGCACAGCAGATTGTAAATAATCGCTCAAAGCTTCTGAAAGCGCATGAATATCTGTTACACGCTGCCCAAAAGAACGTGAGCTGATGATTTGCTGCTTACTTACGGTATTGTGCTCCAGTTCAATACATGCTGTACCTGTGAGTTCAAGAATGGTTTTTTTCATTAAAATTGAAAATTTACGTTGCATTTGCTCAGGATCACTAATTGCTAAATCAAATACAGAATGAATCTTTAAAGCATGCAGTTTTTTGGCAAGTTTTCGACCCACACCCCAGACTTCAGCAACATCAATGTGTTGAAATAAGGCTTCTTTGCTACATAAGTCCATATGGAGTAAATTACACACGCCGTTGAAATAGCTATTTTTCTTGGCGATATGATTGGCCAGTTTGGCTTCAGTTTTACTGTGACCAATACCGACACAGACAGGAAGAGCCAGCCATTGCCATAAAGTTGCTTTAATTTCTTGCGCTAATTCATTTAAGTCGGTCTGAGAATATGAATTCAGTTCAATAAATGTTTCATCAATTGAATAAATTTCAATATCTTTGGCACTGACAAATTCTTGAATAATATTATTAAAACGTCTGGACATTTCTGCATAGAGCGCATAATTACTTGAAAAGACCGCAACATCATGTTGTTGAATTAATTCTTGAACTTGGTAAAAGGGCACAGCCATTTTAATGCCAAGTTGTTTGGCTTCTTCGGAACGTGACACCACGCAGCCATCGTTATTGGAAAGCACCACCACAGGACGATGATTCAGGTGTGGTTGAAACAACCGCTCACAGCTCACATAACAATTATTAATGTCAATGAGCGCAAAAACTTGCTCTAAAGCTTTCATGACTATTTTACTTATTCGGCTTTTTTATGCATTATTGTGGTGTTTAAACCATCAGGTTTTTCAAATTCCACGTGACCACAGCAAACACTTCAAAAGTTTGCCCATCTTTCAGGTAAATGCTGTCGTAGTCGGGGCTTTCTGCCTTGAGCCAAGCTTCGGGCAAAGTGGCAGGGTCGTAGTCTTCACCAAAATGTTCAGCCAATTCACTTTTGGACATTTTGGCTGTAATCATCAAGCGTTTAATAGTCAGGTCTTTTTGGTCGATTAATGCAACCACAATGCTGCGGTGTTTGGCTTCTTTACTGCGATCTACCAGTACAATATCGCCGTATTCAAGCCCTGCATTCACCATAGAGGTAGTGCGTACCACATTTAAAAAGGTCGCATTTTCATTAGAAATAAGATATTCATTCAGATCAATATTTTTATCAATATAGTCTTGAGCAGGCGAAGGAAAACCTGCAGGAATGGATTCTATTGTTACGGGAAGATGCAGCGTTTTTCTTTTAGCAAGCGCTTGAAAATCATGCTGATTCAGCAATTCAATTTGTTCAAGCAGGGCATTAAGGCTAGGGCTGGGTTTACCATCGCTGCCCATGATTTTTTGTAATGACGCCCAAGCAGCGTCAGAGAAGTAAATAGGTAACTTCTTAGACATGAGATTACTCCTACGCAACGAGGCGTGTTTGAAGTGAAATTTGATGTGTTGATAGCATAGCTGAAAACATGATTAAGATTCAATCTACGTGGATAATTGATTGCTAGATATAGATCACACTCTACGATTGCATAGCTATACAAACACAAGCCTTTCCGTTAGGATTTTTCTATCGCAGCAGCATATTTAGAGATTGGCATGCATATTGTTGAAGACATTTATTTAACGAATGAAGAAGTTGAACCTGAGTTTTTAATGCAGGATTTCATGAAACATCAGGTCTGGTCTTTGGCTGAATATTTTAAGCAAAATACTGAACATGAAATTGATTTTGCGCAAATCAGTTGCCCGATTAAAGTCAAAGCGGAATATCAAAATCATCGTTTAAAACGTCATTTTCTGGTTGAGTTTCATCTGACCACCACACCTTTTTTTAATTATGAGCCAGAAGAAAATAGCGTGGCTTACTCCTACATGATGAAAGATTTTTATCTGACCGATATTATTTTTTATGATGCCTATACGGGTGAAAATTTGCAGGCTTGGATGCAAAAAAGATTCGTGATTTTGCAGGGTGAACGTGAAATAGAAGTGAATTCATTGTCATGGTATGCAGATTACAATTTGCCGCAAGTTACACAAAATATGGTGTCTTTTGTGAGTGAAGCTGCTTATGACACAGGTTTAGATCAGATTGTAGATGAAGTGAATTTGCGTTTACGACAAGCCAAGACCGTTAATTAAATAGCTATCATCTATCTAAAAAATGATTATTTGAGATGGATGGCAGGGAATATACGATTACACAATGCTGATCAGGTTAAGGAATATCGAAAATGACCACAATCACACATGATTTAGGTCATGGCATGGGGAATGACTGGGAATATAAAGATTGGGCACATCTGACTGTCTCAGAATTACACAACCTGCAACCGTATTACCCATGTTTGCAAGGGAATATTCAAATTTTGTGGTGCAGTCCGCGCCCATTTTCATCTGCCGCAGTGATTGAAGTCACGCAGGATGCAGCCAGTACAGATAAAATAGGAAGTCGCTCGTATTTCATTAAACGCAGTCATCGTTCATTTCGTAATGCGCAAGATATTTTGCAAGAGCATGCTTTTTTGCGACATTTAGCCAGTAAAAACATTCCTGTTGCGACATTAATTGCCTCGAATTACGGACTGACCGCTTTAGAAATGGGCGACTGGACTTATGAAGTCTACGAAAAAGCAGCAGGTTTTGACTTATATGTCGATCAGCAATCTTGGACGCCTTTTTTCTATACGGAACATGCTGCCAAAGTGGGGAGTTTACTTGCGAAACTGCATGTCGCCATGCAGGATTTTCCTGAGTTACATGGCAGATCGGTACGTTATTTAGTATCAAATCAGCAGCTTTTAGAAAGTGAAAATATCGTAACGGCTATTCAGCAACGTATTCAAAACAGCCCTGAATTGAGCCGTTATTTTGCCGATAAAAACTTAGACACCGTTTTTTTAGAGCGTGTATCTCAGACGCATCATAAAATTAAGCATGTATTGCAGCAGGTCACTAAAATTTGGACGCATAATGATTTGCATGCTTCTAATCTGTTTTGGTCTACGCAAAGTGCCGATGCCAATATTACCGCGGTGATTGATTTTGGCTTATCGGATCGAAATTCAGCGCTTTATGATCTTGCGGTAACGATTGAGCGTAACTTTATAGATTGGTTAGCTTTAGAACATACATTACAAATCAATATTGACGAAGCGGGTTTAAGCGCGTTTTTACAGGCGTATTTTGCAGAAATACATCCGCAACAAGACTTTAGCATTTTGCCCGGATTACTAAAAATTGTGCATTTGGATTTTGCATTTTCAGAGCTTGAATATTTTGTCGGGATTACCCAAAACCTGAAACATGCCGATGCTGCTTATTATGATTGGATTGTTGGACATGTAAATTGGTTTTTTACAGAGCAAGGACAGCAATTTACCCAGACTTTTACTCGATTCCTTCAACGCGAATTGTCATAATCTGCACAGCTAAATGCCTCAAGCATCACCACTTTTTTAATGCAAGATTTTGTATGTACAATTGTAAATTCAAACAGAATATATTCACTGCGCCTTTAAAAATCTTCATTCTGTCAGCGCTGTGTTGAGAACCTTGGGTTGATGCAGAAAATGGTATTCAATAATTTGATACGATTGTCATCACAGCCAATGAAACCACGCCGTATTTTAGTTTTACAGTAAAGACTGAGGGTTTGCGTACAGATTGTTTACAAAAAGCGCCTGCCTCTATTTCTGTTATTACTGCAGATGCGATTGTCGATCAATTTAATTTATGGTTTGAATGTACAACATAGCTCTGCTGCTGGAACAGGAGTACATTTAGAAATATTTCAACTGCCAATCATCACTATAACTGCTGAAAAGCAGGATGAACGTCATTCTCCATCTCAAGCGATTACACAGTTCAACCACAATTGACTAGGTCTTAATTGAGAGGTGAACCGTACCAGGTTTGTCGGAGACTCAATATTCTGAGATGAGATAGCGTCTTGGTAGTCAATCAGGTTTTGATATTATTCGACCAATAAATAATCGCTTTGATAGGCAGTCTGATGTTTTAAAACGCCATAACACAGATGTATAAGCTTGCGCATTGCAGCACCTAAAGCACACATTTTATTTTTAACCTGGCTTAATAATCGTTGATATAAAGCTTCAATGTGTGGATTATATTTAATCGCTGTTAATGCTGACATAACCAACCTAATGGCTAAAAGAAGTAAATGAGCCGAATAACCTGTATATTTGGCTCATTATATGAGCTGTTTAAGCCAATTATTCGGCTCACAATCTAGGTTTTATTAGGTCAATAGTCATAAATGAGCTGAATAACTGAATTAATAGCTCCTCACTAAATGAGCCGAATAGGTGTTACAATAGACTCATGCAGTAGGGGGGAATGCTTATGAAAAAATGGGTATGGCAAAAAGCAAACTGGACTAAATTTAAATGGGATGAAGCACTTGTCACAGTAAAATTACGTTTAATTCATAAGAAGATAGGTCAATTAGTCGGAGAGAGCAAAGTATCACCAGAAGCTGAGGCATTACCATTAGATACACTGCTCACAAATCTAGTCGCATCCTCACTCATTGAAGATGAGAAGTTGAATGTTCGTTCACTCAAATCCTCATTAGCTCGGCGTTTAGGGGTAACAGAAGAAAATCCTGCACCCATTCAAGATAAAAATGAAGGTTTAGCCAATATCATGATGGATGCAGTGAGCAATCATAATGCGCCATTAACAATGGAGCGCTTATTACAATGGCATAACTGGCTTTTTCAAACTATAGAACGCTTTGATTATGCTGCGCAAAAAATCAAAGTAGGAGAAATTCGTGATAACGAGGCACCAATGCAGGTTGTTGGTGGTTCTCTTTATGGTACTACTACCAAGGTTTACTTTGAAGCACCTGAGGGTGGAGAGCATTTACAGGGACTAATGAATGAATTTATAGAATGGTTCAATAGTTCTAGAGAAGATGTAATGCTTGATCCGTTATTGCGAGCTGCACTTGCTCATTTTTGGTTTGTGACATTACATCCATTTGAAGATGGTAATGGTCGTATTACGCGTGTTATTACAGATTTAGCATTAGCTCAAATGGATCACCAAAGTATCCGTTTATATGCTATGTCCGTGGCCATTCATGAAAATCGTAGTAGTTATTATGAGGTCCTTGAGAAATGCCAGAATGATACTTATACAATCAATGAGTGGTTGGTCTGGTTTTTAAACACCTTAGAAAAAAGTATCGATAGGTCTTTACTACGACTTGATCGAACGATCACTAAAGCGAAATTTTGGAGCACTTATTCTCATATCGAATTCAATGAAGCCCAGAATAAAGTTTTAAATCGTTTACTCAATGGCGAAGAGAATGATTTCCCTCTCGGAATTAATGCTTCACAGTATCAAAAGCTCACTGGAGCAAGTAAGGCTACAGCAACACGTCACCTAACCGAGCTTTTGGAAAACGATGTGCTGTATAAACTGGAAGGTGGTGGGCGTAATACCCGCTACGTGCTGAAAATTGATAAAGAAAAGTTTACTCAAAAAGAGGTGGTCTCACTTGTTTGAACAACTAAAAGCTTATTTATAAGCTTTATAAGCGATATTCTGTATTAGTTCAGACTTGATCGTACATTCTCATTAAAGGAGTATGAAAATCAAGCTTCCTTTTCAATCTGTTTCACAATAAAACTTTAGAATTGAAGCAACAGATCAAATCTAAATCAGATTTGAAAAATAATTACGGTGGATACTGTCCTGTGGTAATAACTCTAATAAACGCTGTACAGCATCAATTCGGTCATGTGTCTGCCCAATAATTCTTAATAACTGATCGATATCCTTTATTTGATAGATCAACTGGCTCAAACGGGCATCAAAACAATGTCTCCAAGTGCTGAGTAAAGGGCTTTCTGATTTAGAGAGAAAGCTACCTTTATATAGTGAGAATGTACTGGAAATAAGATTTGCATTTAATGATTGTTCAGCACTTAAAAAATCACATTGGACTTCACAGCTAAGCCTATAAATCCGAGGCTCAATTGAATGAGGTAATAGGCTACGAAGTTGTGAAAGCTCAGCCTTTAGGGTTTTTAGGCTGACACTACGCTCACCATAAAGGGCATAGTGTAACTCTTCTAAGCCAATGCCATGGGGATGCAAAGCTAAAATGCAAAGTATTTCAATTTGACGGTGACTCAAGTTTAAAGTTTGCCCATTAAATTGAACCCAAGGCGAGCCTAGCGCCTTAATGTATAAAAAATTTTGCTGTTCAAACTTTATGGCTCGTTGTATTAAATCCGCACAGCGTTCAACTGCAAGCAGCCCCAAAGGAGTATGTTTTTTATATTTTGTGGAAAGGTTAATAATGCCATGAAATTGCCCTGATGTCGGATCCCAGATCGGCGCGGCATAACAAACCCAATCTCGAACACTGTCCATTTGGTTTTCATGAGAATAGACACAACTTGATATTTGGCTGTTTAAAGTCATACCTATCGCATTGGTCCCAACAGCCTGTGTAGACCAATGCCCACCCTCAATAAAATGAACCTGTTCGGCAGAAGAAAGCATTGCAGAACTACTCCATGTCCATAACAGAGTACCTTGATGATCTGTGAGACCAATCGCCATATCTGAATCATCAGCTATTTTGAGTAAGTCGGCATAATTATGTTGGATAGAGCGGCGAAATAAAGACGTTTTATCTTCTGGAGGTAAGGCTAAAACAGGAGCCGCATGTACAGTATGTTGATTAATTAAATGGGTTGTTTGCAGATTTTTTGCAGATGCGGTATTGAACAGGTTCATATCATATTCCTTTATGATCAGACTGTAATATTTTTAAATTTTAGAAATGAGTTTCCAAATTTATAGTCATTTACGTCATTTCTTCTTGCTTCAATTTTAAATGCTTTTATCTTTGCTTGGTTAAATCATATCTTATGGCTTTACCAGTCCTTGAGTTACTTTAAAAGTGTTCTTATGAGCTGAAAATGGCTATTTCCATCTGAAATGTTAATAAACGTAAATAGGATGAAAATTCATTCGCTCATGTAAGGGCTAGGCACAGCTTCACCATGATACTGACGGTCTGCAAAATAACTTGATCGTACTAATGGCGCACTCCAAATATTTTTAAACGCTAAGCGCTCTCCATGTGTTTGATAATGCTTAAACTCTTGCAACGTAACAAAACGATGAATTGGCGCATGAGACTTAGATGGCTGTAAGTATTGACCGATTGTGACATAGTCAACGTGGTAATCTTTCAAATCATTTAATAAGACAATAACCTCAGCCTCGACTTCTCCTAAACCGACCATCAAACCGCATTTGGTTGGAATATCGGGACAGTAGTGTTTAAATTTCTTGAGTAAATCCAATGAGTGCTTATAGTTAGCGCCTGGTCGCATGGCTTTATACAGACGTGGCACGGTTTCAATATTATGATTAAAAACATCAGGTGGGTTTTGGCTCAGAATCTTCAGGGCAATATCTGCACGACCACGAAAATCAGGAACCAAAATTTCTATCAGAGTCTCTGGACTGGTTTGACGAATTTCTCGAATGCAATCTGCAAAATGCTGTGCACCACCATCTTTTAAGTCGTCTCGATCAACAGAAGTAATCACGACATACTTTAAGTTTAGATTCTTGACTGTTTCAGCCAGATGCTTTGGCTCATTAGGATCTAGGATATTAGGACGACCATGTGCGACATCACAGAATGGGCAGCGTCGAGTACAAATATCTCCCATGATCATAAACGTTGCAGTCCCTCCGCTAAAGCATTGCGGCAAATTGGGGCAGGCCGCTTCTTCACAAACCGTATGTAGTTTCTGTTGTCGTAATAAATCCTTAATGATTTGAACTTCCTCGGGTTGACTAATTTTAGTCCGAATCCATTCTGGCTTTTTCGGTGTCGTTTCCGTTGGAACAACTTTAATCGGAATACGCGCCATTTTCTCAGCGCCACGTAGCTTCTTTCCAGTTAATACTGTGTTATTTAAATCCATTTCAAACACTCCGTCGTTTAAAATAATTAACATATACCCTGATATTAAATAAACTGCTTTAAATGCATTAATAATATTAAAACAGGGCAAAAAACTTATCATATAAAACAAAGGTTGGTTAAAGGTTTGTTTTTGTATGTGATTGAGCTGTTGTAAAATTTTACAAAAATTTTTAATTTCATAACCTTCTGTTTTTAATATTTATCTCATCTTTTTATGCATTATATTTTTTTAGTCTAATATGAAATTAAGTAAAAATATTCTTATATAAATATACGATTTAAAAATCCAATTATTCAATTTTGGATTTTCTTTTAAGCGTAGTGAATAAGGAACAAATATATGCAATTAACGGAAGAGCAATTGCTAGCAGCATACAAAAGAATGCGCGACATTCGTGAATTTGAGGATCGACTTCACGATGAAAACAATACAGGTGATATCCCTGGTTTCATCCATCTCTATAGCGGTGAGGAAGCTGTTGCAGTAGGGATTTGCGAAAATTTAACAGATAAGGACTTCATTACATCAACACACCGTGGACATGGACATTGTATTGCTAAGGGCTGTGACATTCACGCCATGATGCTAGAAATTTTTGGTAAAGATGATGGTTTGTGTCGTGGTAAAGGCGGCTCAATGCACATTGCGGATTTAGATAAAGGCATGCTCGGTGCAAACGGTATTGTAGGTGGTGGTCCACCTTTGGCTATTGGGGCAGCTTTAAGTGCTAAAACACTCAAGAATGGTGGTATTGGTCTGTCATTTACCGGTGATGGCGGGTCAAATCAGGGCTTAACTTTTGAAGCAATGAATATGGCTGTGGTGTTAAAGCTTCCTGTCATTTTTGTTTTTGAAAATAACGGTTTTGGTGAAGGTACTGCACATGATTATGCCGTAGGCAGTAAAGACATTGCAGGCCGAGCAGCAGGTTTTGGCTTACCCGCTGAAAAAGTAGATGGAACAGACTTTTTTGCTGTGTATGAAGTTGCACAAAAAGCCATTGAACGTGCCCGCCGTGGTGAAGGCCCGAGTGTGATTGAAACAGTAACCAACCGTTTTTATGGACATTTTGAAGGTGATCCGGGACTTATTCGTTCCAAAGAAGAACTGGATTATGTCAAAGAACATAAAGATCCATTGAAAATATTCCGCGAAAAAGTCAAAGACAAAATTGACGAAGCCAAGCTCAATGCGATTGACGCTCAGTCTAAAGCCAATGTAGACGATGCCGTTGCAAAAGCACGCGCAGCTAAGTACCCAGAAGTCTCTCAGTTACTTACTGATGTTTACGTCTCTTACTAAAGGAATAGTAGAAAAATGCCAAATAAAAGTTATCGAAACGCGATTAAAGAAGCAATTGAATTAGAAATGCGCCGAGACTCAAGTGTCATTGTGGTCGGTGAAGATGTTCGTGGTGGGCATGGTGGCAAAAATACCGATGACAATAAACTGGAAGGTTTTGGCGGTGTACTTGGTGTAACCAAAGGCTTATGGACTGAATTTGGTTCTGAACGAGTCATTGATACGCCAATTACAGAATCAGCGATTATTGGTATGGCGGCAGGTGCTGCTGCAACGGGTTTAAGACCTGTGGCAGATTTAATGTTTATGGATTTTTACGGCGTGTGTTATGACATGCTGTATAACCAAGCAGCTAAATTTCGCTACATGTTTGGCGGCAAAGCCAAAGCGCCACTCGTTGTACGAGGCATGATCGGTGCAGGTTTTTCCGCAGCAGCGCAGCATTCTCAGTCGCCATATAACGTGTTTGCCTCAGTGCCAGGCTTAAAAGTGGTGGTGCCTTCAAGTGCCTATGATGTAAAAGGGTTGTTGATTCAAGCCATTCGAGATGACGACCCAGTAGTCTTTTGTGAACACAAGTTGTTGTACGACATTAAGGGCGAAGTGCCAGATGAGTCCTACACTATTCCTTTTGGTGTCGCAAATTACACCCGTGAAGGCACAGATATCACCATTATTGCCTTAAGTTTGATGGTGCATCGTGCCAATGAAGTCGCTGATAAGCTCGCAAAAGAAGGCATTTCGGTTGAAGTGGTTGACCCTAGAACCATTTCTCCATTGGATGAAGACGGTATTTTAGAGTCAGTGGCTTCAACAGGCCGCGTGGTGATTGTAGATGAATCTGCAGCGCGTTGTGGTTTCGGACATGATGTGGCTGCACTCATTGCACAGAAAGGCTTTCATTTTCTTAAAGCACCAATCGAGTTAGTCACTCCACCACACTCACCCGTACCATTTTCACCCGTATTAGAAAAAGAATGGTTACCCAGTGTAGAACGCATCGAACAGGCTGTACGTAAGACGTTGGAGGCTTAGGATGAGCGAAATTAAAACCTTAGAAATCCCAAAATGGGGTTTGTCCATGGAAGAGGGTACGATTGCCCAATGGCTGATTCAGGAAGGTACCCAATTTAGTAAAGGACAGGAAATTTGTGAAATTGAAACCACAAAAATCGTCAATGTATTGGAGGCACCTTTTGATGGCCTGCTACGAAAAATTATTGCTAACGATGGTGACACACTGGTCGTAGGTGGAATCATTGCAATTTGTGCAGACGCTCAAGTTTCCAATGCAGAAGTTGAAGCATTTGCACAGTCTTTAGGTGGAACACCTGCTGTAACTGAAAATAAAGCGGTAGCAGCGGTTCCTGAAAAAGTCGATGTGGCTCAAGTTGAAACCAAAGTACAATCTGCTCCTAAACAGAACAGTGTTGGTAATGGATCAAAAGCGGTGACTCATCAGGGCGGATATTCTATTCCTGCTGCGTTACAAGGCTACCAACAAAGCGATGATATTTTTGCAACGCCACATGCCTTGAAATTGGCTGAAAAGCATAATGTAAATTTGGCTCAGATTACGGGTTCTGGACGTGAAGGCCGTATCAGCGTTCAAGATATTCAGGCCGCAGTTCAAGCTGCTGGTGGTTCTTGGCCAGATGTACGTCATCAAGCCAGCACGAAAGCCGCGAAATCTAAAGCAGATGACAGTGATGTTCTGGCGACACCTGTTGCCCGCCGTTTGGCAAAACAATGGGGCATTAATTTGCATGATTGTCGTGCATCGGGTTCACGTGGACGAGTCTGTAAGGAAGATGTTGAAGCTGTATATCAACGGGAAAATCCTGTACAAGCTCAACATACTGAGTATACGCATCCAACAGAGTCTGCAAAATTCACCACCGTAGCTATGAATGGTATGCGTAAAGCAATCGCTGCACGGCTACAAGCGGCAAAACGCAATGCACCACATTTTCGCTTAACGATAGACTTAAATGTTGAGTCTGTTCAGGCTTTGCGTCAGCAAATTAACAGTACTGTACCGCAAGTCAAACTGTCCATTAACGATATGCTGATTAAAGCTGCTGCTGCTGCACTGATTAAAGTTCCACAAGTTAATGTTCAGTTTGATGAAGAGAATCAGCAGATTTTACAGTTTGAACAGGCTGATATTTCGGTTGCTGTAGCCATCGAAAATGGACTGATCACGCCAATTATTAAAGCAGCGAACCGTAAATCTTTGGCGCAAATTTCCAATGATATGCGTGATCTGGTGACACGTGCCAAAACTGGAAAACTAGTACCTGATGAGTTTCAAGGGGGCAGTTTCAGTATTTCCAATTTGGGCATGCTTGGTATTCCACAGTTTGATGCCATTATTAATCCGCCTCAAGGTGCAATTCTAGCCTTAGGTGCAGCAGAGAAACGTGCTGTCGTTGAAAATGATGAGATTGTTGTTCGTGAAATGGTGACCGCAACATTGTCTTGTGATCATCGTGTCATTGATGGTGCGTTGGGTGCTCAATTCTTATCGGCATTGAAGCAGTTTGTCGAAAATCCTGCATTAATTTTGGTGTAGGAGGAATAGTCATGTCAGATACACAATTTGATCTTGTGGTTATTGGTGCTGGTCCTGGAGGATATGTCGCTGCGATTCGCGCAGCGCAACTGGGATTAAAAACGGCAATCGTTGAAAAACAACACTTAGGCGGAGTATGTCTTAATTGGGGATGCATTCCAACCAAGGCATTATTGAGCGGGGCTGTGCTTGCGCAGCAGTTCAAACATGCAGGGCAGTTTGGCTTTACGCTTAACGCGATTGATTTTGATATTCAAAAACTGGTCCATCATAGCAGACAGGTTTCTGAGCAACTGGTGCAAGGTATCGGTCAACTATTGAAAAAAAATCAAATCACTGTTTTTAACGCAGCAGCCCAGTTTATTGCCAAAGAGCAATTAGAGCTTACAGATGCGAATGGTCAAAAACAGCAGATTTCTGCACCGCATATTATTGTCGCAACAGGCGCACGTGCGGCCAATTTGCCTCATATTCCTGTAGATGGCCATCAGGTCTGGAGTTATAAAGAGGCTTTAGTTCCAGAACAATTACCAAAATCTTTACTAGTCATTGGTTCGGGTGCTATAGGCAGTGAGTTTGCAAGCCTATACCAAGACTTAGGCTGCCAAGTCACCTTGGTTGATATTGCAAAGCAGATTCTTCCTAGCGAAGACATTGAGGTTGCGAAGTATGTACAAAAGCAATTTGAACAGCAGGGTATGCAGGTTTTAACCGAAGCGACTGTAAAAAAAATAGAAACTGATCAGGCTCAAGTACATTGTCATATTGAAACTGCCACAGGTGTACAAATCATTACTGTTGAAAAGGTGCTTTCAGCTATTGGCGTGAAACCAAATGCTGAAAATCTTGGCCTAGAAGCTTTGGGAATTGAATTTGAGAATGGTTTTATTAAAGTCGACTCATGGTGTAAAACCAATGTAGTGGGCATTTATGCAATTGGTGATGTCGCAGGTGCACCGTGTTTGGCACACAAAGCCAGTCATGAAGCCATTCTTTGTGTGGAGAAAATTGCAGGCCTAAGTCATGTACATGCTTTAGATCGTACACAAATTCCGGGCTGTATCTTTACCCATCCACAAGTGGCCAGTATTGGTTTGACAGAACAGAAAGCGAAAGCTACGGGCTTGAATATCAATGTGGGTAAGTTTCCTTTACAAGCGAATGGTAAAGCATTGGCTTTGGGCGATAGCGCAGGATTTATTAAAACCATTTTTAGTCAGGAAACGGGTGAATTGTTGGGTGCTCACATGGTTGGACATGAAGTCACCGAACACATTCAAGGTTTTGCCATCGCGAAATACCTAGAAGCTACAGATGAAAGCTTAGCGCAGGTCATTTTCCCTCATCCTACTTTGTCTGAGGCGATGCATGAGTCGGTCTTGTCGGCGATGCAACGTGCAATCCATATTTAAGGAGTCGCAACATGCCTAGAGGTTTAAACAACAAAGTTGCTTTAATTACGGGTGCGGCACAAGGCATTGGACGTGGTATTGCCTTACGTTTAGCACAAGAAGGTGTTCATATTGCCTTGGTCGATCTTCATCAAGAAAAGTTAAATACTGTTCAACAAGAGGTTGAAGCCTTTGGCGTAAAAGCCACCACATTTATTGCGGATATTTCAGATCCAATACAAATCAGTGACGCTATTAATCATGCAGAATCGACACTTAATGGCTTTGATATCATGATTAATAATGCAGGTATTGCACAAGTCAAAGCTTTGGCAGAAGTAACGCCGAGTGAATTTAACCAAATTATGAACATCAATGTCGGTGGTGTACTTTGGGGGATTCAAGCCGCAGCAAATAAATTTAAACAACGCCAACAGGCTGGAAAAATTATTAATGCATGCTCAATAGCAGGTCATGAAGGCTTTGCTTTACTCGGTGTTTATTCGGCAACGAAATTTGCAGTTCGTGCATTGACGCAAGCTGCGGCTAAAGAATATGCTAGTGTTGAAATTACTGTAAATAGTTATTGTCCGGGTGTTGTTGGTACAGACATGTGGGTCGAAATAGATCAGCGGTTCTCTGAAATTACAGGTGCACCAATTGGTCAAACGTATAAAAAATATGTAGATGGTATTGCTTTAGGACGTGCTGAAACACCAGATGACGTGGCTGCATTAGTTGCATTTTTAGCCAGCGAGGATGCAAACTATATTACAGGTCAGTCTATTTTGACAGATGGTGGAATGGTTTACCGTTAATATCAACATAAGGAATACACAATGAAAGCAGCTCGTTTTTATGATCGAGGGGATATTCGAATTGAAGATATCCCTGAACCGAAAGTACTTCCAGGCACAGTTGGAATTCAAGTTGCATGGTGCGGTATTTGCGGTACAGATTTACATGAATTCATGGAAGGCCCTATTTTTATTCCACCTTGTGGTCATCCACATCCAATTTCGGGAGAATCTGCACCTGTAACAATGGGACATGAATTTTCAGGCGTAGTTTATGCAGTTGGAGAGGGTGTAGACGATATCCAAATTGGACAACATGTCGTAGTTGAACCCTATATTATTGCGGATGATGTCCCGACTGGCCCCAATGATAAGTATCATTTATCAAAAAATATGAACTTTATTGGTTTAGGCGGACGCGGTGGTGGTCTTTCTGAAAAAATTGCAGTTCAGCGGCGTTGGGTTCATCCTATTTCAAATGATATTCCTTTAGACCAAGCAGCATTGATAGAACCTTTATCTGTCGGTCATCATGCCTATGTCAGAAGTGGCGCAAAAGCTGGCGATATCGCACTGGTTGGTGGAGCAGGCCCAATAGGCTTACTTTTATCTGCTATTTTAAAGGCTAAAGGTCTCACGGTCATCATTACTGAACTGAGTGCAAAACGTAAAGAAAAAGCGATAGAAGCGGGTGTTGCCGATTATGTACTAGACCCATCTAAGGTTGATGTAGTTGCTGAGGTAATGAAAATTACAGAAGACCGCGGTGTAGATGTCGCTTTTGAATGTAGTAGTGTCAATAAAGTCATGGATACACTCGTTGCAGCAATGAAACCAACTGGTGTAGTCGTTATCGTTTCTATTTGGAGCCATCCTGCCACAATTAATGTGCATAGTGTGGTGATGAAAGAGCTAGATATTCGTGGCACGATTGCTTATGTAAATGATCATCAGGAAACTATCCGTTTAGTCGAGCAAGGTAAGATTAATCTAGAACCTTTTATTACCCAACGTATTGCATTAGATGATCTTGTTTCTAAAGGCTTTGAAACGTTGATTCATAATAATGAATCGGCTGTAAAAATTATTGTTCATCCATAGTAAAGCCTAATTTGAATAAGCTAGAAATAAACTCTATGTAGCTATTTCTAATATCTTTATAGATAGGGAATGAGTCTGTACGTACAGATTCATTCTCAAATTTACAGTGTTGAGTGCCAGTATGATTTTGATCATACAGCCTAGTAAAGATAGAAAATAAGTTTTTAAATAAACCATAGGGATATAGACTAAATTTTGCCAGGAGAGTGGTGGCAGTCCACCACTAATTAAAAGATGTCTACAAAATCATTGGCTATTCAATAAGTTTAGTTTACTGTTTGGTATAAAATATTATGCTGAGTTTTGATAGCTACGATTTTTGTTTGGCTTTTTGACGTAAGACATACAAATATAAGCTTTCAACTTTTTCACGTGCCCATGGTGTGGTACGTAAAAACCGTAATGATGACTTAACACTTGGATCTATACAAAAACATCTAATTTCAATTTTACGACTTAAGCCTTCAAAGCCACCATAGTAATCCAATAACTCATCCAAAATGTCAGCAAGTTTTTTGCCGTGTAGAGGGTCATTGGAGGCATTCATAATAGATAAACCATATTTTTGGAGGCCATCATTATAACCTGAGCTAGTTGAAAAATGGGAGGGTTGAAATTTAAACATAATTAACATTGATGTGTGCTGAAATAGCAGGAGACATTCACTTGTGAGATTCTAGTCAGCCGACTTGTAAAAATCTTCTGCCATTTGATTTAGTGTCTTAAAATGTAGACCTTTCTTTTTATAGAATAAGACCTTAAAGAAAACCTATTTAACTGAAGCAAACATAAAAGTGCATTACTAATTTGACAGATAATAAAACCTGATTTAATCTATATCAGAAATAATGAACAAATTAGCAGGTGTTATTTATTTAACATAATATACATTATGCGCAATGGTATTGTTAGAAACCATTTAAAGTGTCTGTATTCTCACCAATAAAAATGTCTGGTCTATGATGCGCATCAACATCATGGACTGGATATAAACTTGAGATGCTGATCACTATGTCTGACAAGGAAATACAACGTCTTGCAGTCCTGCAAGATGTTCGAGATCAACGTATTACACAAGTCCGTGCTGCAGAAATTCTGAATCTTTCAACACGCCAAATTACTCGATTATTGCACAAGCTCAATCAAGACGGTGTTTCAGGTCTGGCACATGCCAGTCGTGGTCAACCGGGTCATCGTCGTCATGATGACTTGTTAAAATCAAAGTGCCTTTCCATTATTTCTGAACATCTGCTGGGCTTTGGTCCCACCTTGGCGCATGAGAAGCTCAACAGCATGTTTGACCTGAATATCCCTGTAGAAACGCTTCGGCGCTGGATGACTGCAAATGGTCTCTGGATTCCGCGATCCAAGCGCCAGAAACGTCCATATCAACCTCGATATAACCGCGATTGCTTTGGTGAGCTAATCCAGATTGATGGCTCATATCACGATTGGTTTGAAGGACGTGACGCTAAATGCTGCTTGTTGGTTTATATTGATGATGCCACTGGAAAGCTGTTGCATCTGCGCTTTTGTGAGGCCGAAACGACCTTTGATTATATGCTTTCAACCCGAGCCTACATTGAGCAATACGGCAAGCCTTTGGCCTTTTATAGCGATAAACACTCAGTATTTCGAGTCAATCAGAAATCCAAGCAAGACAGCCAGATCACGCAATTTGGCAGGATTCTCAACGAATTAAACATCGATATTATCTTTGCCAACTCACCACAGGCCAAAGGACGTGTGGAACGCGCCAACAGAACTCTGCAGGATCGCCTAATCAAGGAAATGCGTTTGGAAGGCATCTGCTCAATTACCGAGGCCAATGCTTGGCTGCCCTGCTTCATTGAGCAGTTCAATCAGAAGTTTGCCAAGTGTACGAGAAACTCGAAGAACTTGCATCGACCTTTAACGGAATCTGATGCTGAGCTAGAGGATATTTTTACCTGGCAGGAACCGCGTAAGGTCACGAAGAATCTGACTATCACGTATGACAAGTGTATTTATATGCTTGAGCCAACAGCACTGAACCACAAACTTGTTGGGCAATACATAACATTTTTAGAGTATCCAGATGGTACTGTGGCCATCATGCACGAAGGACGGAAGATCAACTACAGTATTTTCAATAAACTGGCTAGACTGCAGCAGAATGAAGTAGTTGAGAATAAAAGATTAGGTGCGGTTCTGGCCCATATCCAGCAACAACATGAAGAGTTGGAAAAACAAAATAAAAGTTCCCGTGCCAAGAAAAGTATGCCGAGTCGTAAAGCTCAGAAAGTTGTTATTGAACAAAGAAATTTAAATCCTGTTCTTGACTCTTGCAGTTAAAAACAGGACATTTTAAATGGTTTATCGCATAGACATTTTAATTGGTGAATAACAAATAAATATTAAGTAATTGATATGTATTAAGTTATTTTAAGTATTCGGTATCTCAATTTACCTTATCATTCACAAAAAGATAAAAAGCTACTCAATCTTTCAATCAAGTAGCTTCAAAAATACGCCGTACAATCTGTTAAAGTTTTTTCCAAGTCATCGTGCTAATCGCATTCGCGCTCTTGGCTTTGCCATATACTTTCATTTGATTATTCGCCGCATTTAATTGAGCATCAATTTTATAGACATAACCATCTTTCGGATTAATCCATTGTCCTTGCGAAAATTGTTTCGGATTTGAATTTGCCACTAAGCCTTCTAATGCCTGCATGCCTTTTATGGGCTGATTCTTTAAGTTGCCTTGGCATTTGCTACATACCTCTAATTGAGTTGTGCCTACCGACAATAAATTTCGAGTAATTACAGCACTATATTCCGAAGTTTTAGAGTTCTTACGAATCACAATTTCCGCAATATAATGCCCTGTATGATCATCAATTACTTTCCATGTACCAATCAATGGATCAAATGGCATGGCTTGAACAGGAAAAATAAATCCAAAATATAGTGCAATTGCACCTAAAAAGTTACGCATCATAAAAATATCAACTTAAAACCAATTTACAGCACGGTTGTGCTAAAAATGGGCGTGATTATAGCAATCAATGTTGAGTTTAAATAAATTTTTCATAAAAATTAAATATTTATATGCTATTGGTTCGATGAAATATCATTAAAAATGTGAACCAATACGCTTTTTATGGGTAGATGAATTTTGATGCGTTGCAGCTTTATGTATAAAAGTGAATCTATAACGTGATTTTGTATGCCAATTAATCATCTATATTTCTATTTTCAACATTTGCTGTGTTATGGCGTAAACTAGACCTACAAGCTGTATCACTATAAGTTAAGAAATATTCACAGGAATGCTCTTAACTTTATCCTAAGTTTTTGTTTTTACTGTCTTAAATTTATCTATCTTTAAATTTAGGTTTAGTCATCAAGGTAACATCGTATGCTCAAGTGGTTCGAGAAACTTATAGATCCTTATCCAAATAAAGGTTTGACCGAACCCTTGCCAACCACGTTTTTTGCCTTTGTTTGGCAAGCAGCTTCAGGTGTACGTCCATATTTATTGTTATTGGTTTTATGTACTGCAGGCGCTGCCAGCTTTGAAGCTTTGCTATATGCAAAAATTGGCGATTTAGTCACATGGCTTAGTCAAAGTCAGCCAGATACTTTCCTTGCGCAACATCAGCAGAACCTTACTTTGCTGTTTTGTATTTTATTGGCCAATATCTTTTTTGCCAGTGCGCAGTCAATTGTGAAGCATCAAATGTTATACAGTGGTTTTCCAATGCGTTTGCGTTGGCGTTTCCACAATTTAATGTTGCAACAAAGTCTGGATTTTTTCCATAATGATTTTGCAGGAAGACTCTCTGCCAAAGTCATGCAAACCGCCTTAGCAGTACGTGAGTTTTGGGTCATTTTGGGCGATATGCTTGCCTATGTATTCATTTACTTTATTACGATTAGTCTGGTATTGGGCGCAATTTCTCCAATGCTCATTTTGCCGTTATTGCTATGGTTGGCTTTATTTATTCTTGCAGCAGCTTATTTTATTCCGCGTTTGAGCAAAGTATCTAATGAACAAGCCGATGCACGTGCGGTGATGACAGGACGCGTGACCGATGCTTATACCAATATTCAAACCGTAAAATTATTTGCGCATGCAGGTCGCGAAAGCCAATATGCCAAAGCGTCGATGCAAGAGTTTATGTTGACGGTTTATAAACAAATGCGTTTGGGCGCTCAATATGAAATCAGCATCAATTTACTGAGCGTGGTGTTGTATGTGGGCGTTTTAGGTACAGCAATTTGGCTCTGGTTAAATGGCCGTGCAGAATTGGGGATTATTGCTGCCACTACAGCCATGATTCTTAAACTCAACAGTATTGCCGAGTTTATGATGTGGCAGACCTCTGCCCTGTTTGAAAATGTCGGCACCATTCAAGATGGTATGAAAACTCTCGGACGTCCAATTGCGATTCAAGACAAAGCCGATGCAAAACCATTACAAGTTGCTCAGGGCGAAATTCAGTTTAAAGATGTCAGTTTTGCTTATAACAGTAAAAACGTGATTGATCAGTTTAATCTGCATATTCGTGCAGGCGAAAAAATTGGTATCGTGGGACGTTCAGGCGCAGGTAAATCGACCTTAATTCAATTGCTTTTACATTTTTATGAGCTCAAACACGGCTCAATTATGATTGATGGGCAAAATATTGAAGATGTAACCCAAGACAGTTTGCGTAAAAATATTGCACTTGTCACTCAAGATACTTCGCTATTACACCGTACTGTGGCTGAAAATATTAAATATGGTCGTCCTGACGCGACTGATGCAGAAATGTTTGAAGCTGTACGCAAAGCCAAAGCCGAAGAATTTATTCCACAATTGACCGATTTACGTGGCAAAAAAGGCTATGAAGCCTACGTGGGCGAACGGGGTGTTAAACTTTCAGGTGGACAACGTCAACGTATTGCCATTGCCCGTGTTTTCTTAAAAGATGCACCTATTTTAATTTTAGATGAAGCCACCAGTGCGCTCGACTCTGAGGTTGAAGCGGCAATTCAATCGAGCCTCGATGAACTCATGCAAGGTAAAACTGTAATCGCGATTGCACACAGACTATCTACCATTGCACAAATGGATCGTTTAATTGTGCTCGATCAAGGACGTATTGCAGAACAAGGTACGCATGATGAACTGGTGGCTATGAACGGAATTTATGCACAACTTTGGCAGCGTCAAACAGGTGGTTTTTTAATTGAACAAGATAAAATCGTAAAACCATCGACTGATAAAAATTAGCATCTCCAGCAACTTTGCTGTAACTCAGGCTTTGATGAAATGCAGATTTATCGCATATAGTCAAAGCCTGTTTTGTCTAACAATTTCCATAGAATTTCTTTAATTTTCATGCCAAGATGCAATATGTCATCTACGTTCTTATGTCGCCGTTTGGCAAACTAAGATATGCATAGATGACAGTCGCTAAGGCAAATTAAAATAAAATTAGCAAATGCAATGGAACATGCATGAAAACAATATCAGCACGTCAGGAACAAGGTGTTCCAGGGGTTTATGGCTTATTGGTTTTGGATGTTGTATCCCGTTGGGGTTATAACGCAGATACCTTATTTGCACCATTTCAACTCAATAGCGAAATGTTGGCAGACCCAGAATGTCGTATTCCTACACCTATTGCCAATGAGTTGGTTAAACATGCTTTAAAACTTACAGGCGAATCGACGCTCGGTTATCATCTTGGTACGCAAATGCGCATTTCCATTCATGGCTTTATTGGCTATGCGATTATGACTGCGCATGAAATTAGTGATGCGTTGATTTTAGCCAATCGTTTTATTCAACTGCGTATGCCCTTTTTACAATTGTTTTTCTCAACTTTTGGTGAAAAAGCCAGTCTGCAATTGCAGTGTGATATTCACATGGAACCTTTACGCACAGAAATTGCCATCGCTTTAATTATTGGCATGATTACCATGAGTAAAGCCATGACAGGTACCGAACACTTTACAGGTGAAGTCGATTTTGACTTTCCTAAACCTGCAGGTTTTGATCAGTATTTTTCGAAATTTCCTTATCATCAATTCCGTTTTGATCAGCCGTATTTAGGTTTAAGTTTTGACAAGCAATATCTAGGCTTAAAAATGATTAATGCCGATCCTATTGCCAGTCAAATTGCGATTAATCAATGTGAAGCCGAACTTTCTGCTTTAGGTGAACGTCGCCGCATTTCTATGCGAGTACGTGATATTTTAACCCACGCAGAACAGCATTATTTAAGCATTGAAAATGTTGCCGACTATCTACACATGTCCGACCGCACACTCAAACGTCAACTGGCTGCAGAAGGTACTTCATTTTCAAACTTGGTCGATGAAGTACGTTATCGGCATGCAACTTCCCTGCTTTCCCGTACAGACTACACGCTAGAACAAATTGCCGATGAATTGGGTTATAGCGATGTGGCAAATTTTAGTCGTGCTTTTAAACGCTGGAGTGGACGCAGTCCGAGCAATTGGCGTAAAGATCCGTATTTATAAACTTTTGTTTTTAGCAAAAAGCATGTATAAAACATGGCAAAAAGATTCGATACAATTTAAGGAGTTATCAAATGAATCACCCAGCGGAATTAAAATATGCAAGAACACATGAATGGGTGCGTATTGAAGGTGATTTGGTCGTCACAGGCATTTCAGACCACGCACAAGATGCTTTAGGCGATTTGGTCTATGTAGAAGCACCTGAAGTTGGTCAAAAAGTAATTGCGGGTGAACAAGCAGGTGTGGTTGAGTCTGTTAAAACAGCTTCAGATATTCACGCCCCTGTTTCAGGCGAAGTAGTTGAAGTAAATAGCAATTTAGACGATGACCCTGACTTTGTAAATGATGAACCGTATGGCAAAGGCTGGATTTATAAAATCAAGCCAGACAATATGGCAGATGTGGAACAGCTTTTATCAAGTGCGGACTATGAATCTGGCTTATAAGCCTTAAATTTGTAGTGTTTAATCGCTCAAATTCAAAGAAATCAGCTTCGGCTGATTTTTTTTGCATTGCAATTTGCGAAATAAATAAAATTATCTTTATCTGATAAAACAATTAAAAAAATAGAATTAAAATCTAATTTTAGTTTTAATTTTATTAAATAACTATACTTTTCACATAAATAGGTTTATTATTTTTTGCATGATCTTACTGTGTGATGACTTCCAATAACAAAGCATCTGTATAACAAAGTACACATTACACGCTGCTCCACTCACCATATAGGTTTAAATTATGTCTGCTATAAATGCTGAACATTTATGGAATAAGTCGTTTATTCTCTGCTTATTCAATAACTTGTTCTTATTCATATTTTATTTTGCGCAAACGACAATTTTGCCTATTTATATTGTGAATGAGTTGGGTGGTAGCTTGTCACAGGCAGGTTTAGCCATGACTTTGTTTATGTTATCTGCAATCGCGATTCGCCCATTTAGCGGTTTGATTATTGAAAAATTTGGTGTAAAGAAAACCTTATATGTTTCTGAAATCATGTTTTGTCTGTGTAGCGTGGCATACATTTTTGTAGATAGTTTACTGTTTCTACTCGTACTGCGTTTTTTACATGGGATTTGGTTCAGCATTGTCACCACAGTTACCGTCCCTATTGCCAATAACTTTATTCCAGACAGTCGCAAAGGTGAAGGTATGGGCTATTTTTTGGTGTCAGTAAATTTAGGGATTGTATTGGGACCTTTAATTGGTTTAAGTCTGATTCAAAGTGTTTCTTATGCCAGTATTTCTACCTTACTATCCGTCAGTGTTTGGGCAGGTTTCGCCTTCTGTTTAATGATTCCAATTGCGACCCAAAAAGTAAAAACTGAAACAACACCTAAACGTAAATTAGGGCTTCAAGATTTTGTAGAGAAAAAAGCAATTCCTGTATCACTCATGGCGATGATGGTTTCTTTCGCGTATGCCAGTATTATGTCATTTATTTCCACCTTTGCAGAATCACGCAATATGCTGTCTTATGCCAGTTTATTCTTCGTGATATTTGCAGTTTCGATGATGATTTTGCGCCCAATTACAGGCAAAATTTATGATCGTAAAGGGGCGAGTTATGTGATTTATCCTGCAATTATATTATTTGCTTTAGGATTAATTGTCTTGAGTCAGGTACACAGTGTATTCGGTTTTATGTTGGCTGCTGCATTAATTGGTGTAGGGTTCGGGTCTGCCCAACCTTGCCTGCAAACCATTTCAATTCAACGCTCCCCTAAAGATCGTATTGGTCATGCCACATCTACGTATTTTTGTTGTTACGATATTGGTATCGCCTTAGGCGCGTTAATTCTAGGTTGGATTATTGCGGGTTATGACTATACCGCAGCGTATTTGCTCTGTGCTGTTGTGACCTTAATCAGTTTAATTTTCTATAAATTTGTTGTGGCTAAACAACCTAATGCAGATATTCAGGCTTAGTTTTTAATAGCAGCAAAAGAATTGTTATTTTAAAAACTAATCTAAGAAGAGTTGATTTTTAAATACTCTCCCACCCAAAAAACCTGAAATTTCAGGTTTTTTGGGTTTCTGGAGTTTTATTTTTTATGCAGTTTTAGCCAAAACCTGACGATTTAAGCTTTCAGCGACCTCAATAAGCAGTTGTTCAGTCTTATCCCAACCCAAGCAGCCATCGGTAACAGATTGACCATAAGTCATCTCGCAAGAAATCTTTTGATTTCCATCCACCAAATGACTTTCTAACATGATGCCACGGACTTGCGTCTGTTCACGTTCTGCCACAATGGTACGCAAGACTTGCGGTTGTTGTTGTGGGTCTTTATGGCTGTTACCGTGACTACAGTCAATAATCAATGCAGGCAACTGCCCTTTGGCTTTTTGCTGAATTTTCTCAATTTCTACCAATTGATAATTTGGCCCTGAATTTGCGCCACGTAAAATTAAATGCGCGTGTGGATTACCTTGTGATGACAAAATAGCAGGTAAACCCGACTGGCTCATTCCCATGAATTGATGTGGATGACTTGCCGATTGAATTGCATCTAATGCAATTTGAATTGAGCCATCAGTTCCGTTTTTGAAACCAATGCTATACGGCATGGCGCTAGAAATTTCACGGTGAATTTGTGATTCACTGGTACGTGCGCCAATTGCACCCCAAGCCAGTACATCATCAAAATATCCCGTTGCCATTGGGCTTAAAATTTCAGAAGCAATTGGTAAACCCATTTCTATAATTTGTAGATACAGTTCACGTGATTTTTCTAAGCCTAATTGCATGTTTGCAGAGCCATCTAAGTCTGGGTCATACAAAAAGCCTTTCCAGCCTACCGTAGTACGTGGCTTTTCGATATAGGCGCGCATCACCAAGAAAATTTGATCTGAAACTTGGCTTTGTAATTGTTTTAATTTTTCTGCGTATTCGAGTGCTGCTTGCGGATCATGAATTGAACAAGGTCCTGTAATGACCAATAAGCGAGGGTCTGTGCCCGCTAAAATGTTCTGAATAATCTGTCGATGTTGTGCGATTTGTTGTTTTAGCGCAGATGAAAGTGGGAGTTGCGCTTTGAGTTGATGCGGTAAACTTAAACTAATTTCAGTATTGTTGGTCTGTTGTTGTAAAGCAGTATTTAAAGCATTCATTGGTCTGTTCCTTTGGACTGTTTCTCTTTTTTACAGTCCGATCATTTATTTCAGCGTTATGGGTCTAATGGATTGCAAGGTTTGAGTCATAGATTGACTAAAGTAAAACCAATAAAAGTTGCTAAAGTATGAATAATTAACGTTGTACATGATTAAATCTCCGAAAAACCTATAAAATTCAAAACACCAGACATAAAAAAACCTGATCAGGGTTGCCGATCAGGTATCAACTGGTGGGCAACCTTTTGCCCGAACGCGACTCAGGCAATCATTGAAACTGCCAAAAGTAATAGTAAGCGTTTGCGATTAAAGGTTGCTTTAACATCTTGTTTTCATCAAAAAATGAGCTGTTAAAATTAAAATACGCTGTATTGTTCCGTTTGGCAATCCTTTTTGTAAAATAATTTTTATTGGATGTATTTATTAAAATTAAGCTGCTGTTTTAGCGAATCCAGGGGTTAAAAAAACCAAGCCGAAGCTTGGTTTTTGTTGGGTCTTTATTTAAGCGCGTTACTCATCATTGATCAAAATGAATCACACTACGAATAGATTTACCCTCATGCATTAAATCAAAGGCTTCATTAATTTGGTCTAGCCCCATGGTGTGCGTTACAAATGGTTCGAGTTGAATATCACCCTTCATGGCTTCTTCAACCATGCCTGGCAATTGCGAACGACCTTTTACACCACCAAACGCAGTTCCTTTCCAAGTACGACCTGTCACCAATTGGAATGGACGAGTTGAAATTTCCTGACCTGCACCTGCAACACCAATAATAATGGATTGTCCCCAACCACGATGCGCACATTCCAAAGCGGAACGCATCACATTGGTATTTCCAATACATTCAAAAGAATGATCTACGCCCCAACCTGTTTTTTCCACAATGACTTCCTGAATTGGGCGGTCATAATCTTTTGGATTTAAGAATTCGGTTGCACCAAATTGTTCTGCCAATTTGAATTTCTCTGGGTTGGTATCAATGGCGATAATACGGCTGGCTTTGGCTTTATGCGCACCTTGCACAACTGCTAAACCAATACCACCTAAGCCAAATACCGCAACGGTATCGCCTTCTTGGACTTTTGCAGTATTTTTAACTGCACCTAAACCAGTTGTAACACCGCAACCTAATAAGCAAACTTGCTCATGATTGGCTTCAGGATTAATTTTTGCTAAAGATACTTCAGCAACTACCGTATATTCACTAAAGGTTGAACAGCCCATGTAGTGATAAATCGGTTGTCCATTATAAGAAAAACGTGTCGTGCCATCAGGCATTAAACCTTTACCTTGTGTCGCACGTACGGAAACGCATAGGTTGGTTTTACCAGATTTACAGAATAAACATTCGCCACATTCTGCTGTGTAAAGCGGAATCACATGATCGCCTGGTTGAACACTGGTCACACCCTCACCAACTTCAACCACAATACCTGCACCTTCATGGCCAAGAACTGCAGGGAAAACACCTTCAGGATCTTCACCCGATAAGGTAAATGCATCGGTATGGCATACCCCTGTGTGGGTAATTTTGACCAAGACTTCTCCAGCCTGCGGCGGTGCAACATCAATTTCAACAATTTCAAGCGGCTGACCTGGGCCGAATGCGACGGCTGCACGTGATTTCATGAGCAAATTATCCCTAAAAAATACATTAACAGATGATAAGGGGCTGCTGACAATTCGTCTATGTTTGCGATGTGAGAGAGATATCTCGCAAGCTATTTATAAAATATCAACAGACTCTCACAATACCCTCTTTCTATTCAGAGTTTCAAGCATTAACATGAGGATAATCTCCATGTATAAATACAGAATGACTTAAGAATAATCATGAAGATCCAAAGACCTTGTTACTGGCTTGGAATGTTGGCTTTTTTCGCTATTTTACTGACAGGATGCAGTTTACCGATGAATCAAGCGAGCAAAGATAGCCCTGTTGAGCATTATGTAGATCATTGGCTGAATGGTCAGGAAATTGATGCACATTTATCCCAAAATTTAACAGCGTATCTTTCTCTAAATGATGCCTTTAGTAGCATCGCCTCGCGTTTATATTTGATTCAAAAAGCACAGCACCATTTAGATTTACAATATTACATTTGGGAAGATGATTTAATTGGTCAGTTGATGTTGGCTGAACTGCTCAAAGCAGCAGATCGTGGTGTAAAAGTTCGTTTATTAATTGATGATCAAAATGGTACGCAACTTGATCCAACCTTAAAACGGCTTGCTCAGCATCCTAATTTTGAAATAAAAATTTTCAATCCGTACAAATATCGGCATTTTCGTGTGATGGATTATTTGTTTCGTTTTAAACAAATCAATCGCCGTATGCACAATAAACTAATTATTGCCGATGGGGCGATTGCCGTGACAGGTGGGCGTAATATTAGCCGTGAATATTTTGATGCCAGTGAAAATTTTCAATTTACTGATATGGATATTCTATTCTATGGCAGTGCTGTCCCCCAAGCCAATGCCGTGTTTTTAGAGTTTTGGAATGACGAACTAAGCTATTCAGTAAAGCAATTATTAGGCACAGGCAACGCGTTGCAATTGAGAGAATTGCGTAATCGCTATGAATTAAATGCCAAATATAAAGATAAAATTCGTGAACGTGTGGCTAACGCGCAAGAAGAAGTCAGCATCAAATTAGAACAACATCCTGTACAGTGGGTATGTGCGCATTTTGTGGCAGATTCTCCGAATAAAATTCGGGGTACAGCTCAAGGCGAGCAACTGATTTACAAACAAATGTTAAAGTTAATGGGTGAGCCCAAACAACATTTAGAACTGGTTTCTGCCTATTTTGTCCCAACAGAAGATGGTCTTAAAACACTCACTCAACTGGCTGAAAAAGGAATACAGATACGTGTATTGACCAATTCATTTTTAGCCAATGATGTGCCTTTGGTACATGCATTTTATCAGCAGTATCGCGTAGATTTACTTAAATCAGGTATTCGTTTATATGAATTTAAGCCTTATATTGAACGAAAAAAGCGTACTTGGTATGAAGTTGCAACGGGTAACGTAATTCCTGCCAAAGGCAAAAACGCCTCGAGTTTACATGCCAAATTCTTTGATATAGATGGCATGGTCTTTGTAGGTTCTTTTAACCTTGATCCTCGTTCTGCAAAATTAAATACCGAAGTTGGCTTGGTGTTAGAGTCTGAACAATTGCAAAACGATGTTTCTCAATCTTTAGACCGCTATTTGCCACAAATTGCGTATGAACTGCAATTAGACGAAAACGGTCAAATTATTTGGTTAGATCATCAGGCAGATGGCAGTATTCAAACGTATCATCATGATCCTGAAACCACACAGTTTCAGCGTTTTATGATGAAAACAGTTTCATTATTCCCTATTGAATGGATGATGTAATGACAATAGATAGACATTAATTATGGAAGCGTATTTTTCTTTCTCTGCCATCACTGTCTACAATTATTTAAAGTTACTTATAGTAAGCCTATTTCTTTAAATAAGTTAAAATACGCTTCTGCCTTTTTCTCTAAAGCTAAAGGATAGGCTCGTGAAGATGAAGGCATCCGATATAAATGCAGCTCACGCTTGGCAAAATAGCAATGTGTCGCCTGCCCAATTTGAGGTTTTTCGGCAGATTCAGGCATAGATAACATGAGTGTATCAGTCGCTTTATCGCCTGTGGTCATAATGCTTTGACATAAAGGTATCTTGCTTAAAAGTGCTGCAATATCCATTGGTTTTTCAATCTGTAAAAATTTGTCTGATGCATTGCCTTTTAAGCGAATCACCTGCTGCGCCGTATCTGAAATAGCAATGCCAGTGGTGTTTAAAAAATCAATAATTTTATGAAGATGAAAATTTTTAGCTTCTAAATCTAAAAAGTAGTTTTTATCTTGAAAAAAGCATAAGCCCAAAATTCGCCACATATCATTTTGATAATTCGGATAATAAAAATCCATTTTCCAACGGCTTTTAGGTGGTGGAAAACTCCCAAGCATTAACAGCTTGGCATTGGCTGGTAAAAAGGGTTCGAGTGGATGGGTTTCCATTTCTGACATTGTTTAAAATCAATAAGTTATAATGCGATTTAAAAAATAATTTTGACTAAATATCAAAAGACTGTTTCTTAAATTTTAGCATAATTACAGTTTTTTCAACGATACAATCCATTCCATTTAGTGCTTTTTTAATTAATTCCTGCAAAACTTTTGCAAAACTATTATGGAAAATATAGAACGCATTGACCATTATGACAAAATAAAATTATAAAAATTTGGTACTAAAATGGGTGATTTTTCATAAAAAAATAGCGAACAGTAAGTCACTACTGACTTAAAAATATCGTCTAAATACGCTGTTCTTTGGAATGAAAAAGGCACCATAAGATTAATGCCAGTCACTCTCTTAACTGACTGGCATTAACCCAAAGGTGGCTAAAACTAAATGACAGGAGTTAAACTGCGGCATTCTGACAGTGCTTTGTAGCCTATCCCGCCATTATGCCAATCATGTCTTTGCGCCAACTCATAAATCGGCATATAGATTTCCCTACCTACAATTTGCCGTGCATCTTCTGCAGCAAATTTAAAATGGTCATGGATGCCATGTCCCATTGTCGGGCTGATCTTACGGATCACGTCTCCAAACTCTGTCCACCAGTGACTGAGCCATAGCGCATGCAGTGCCATTGAACGTGAGCGATCTGAAACAGCAGTATGGCTTTTCTCTGCTTGAGAAAATAACGCTATTAAGTGATGCACGTATTCCACTGCCACTGGTATAGCTTCATACGGAATATCTTCGATATGCTCTACATTGAAGCGTTGATGCACAAGTTTATAGGCTTCTGAGTAATTTAAGTGCTTGGTTTTAGCCACGAGCATATTCACAGCATTGGTTAGTGGTTCACGCTCTGATTTGTGGGTTTTGGCTACTGGTGCATCTACCGCTTTGTCCAAAATATCTAAAACCCATTTTCGGAATTGCTTAGCGATAACTGTTTTGGAAAACATAGCAATTAGGTGAGCACCACGAAGCGAGAAAATACGGTTTTCCATTTCCACTTTACCCGTCTTTCTAACGACACTCATTTTGAGGGTCGTTGTCATTGATGCAGTAAACTCATCTTTATTACGCTCATACACTTGAGTAACTGCATCAGATTTTACATAACCTAGTGCCCCTGCCAATTCGCTCGCAGTTAACCAAACTTGCCCATCTTGCTGTATGGGATTAAATTTAACTTCATTAAATGTTAGACTAATCATGTCTTTTCTCCTGGTAGAGAATTAGATAGAGCCCCTTGTTTGATGTGAGAGTCGCAAGGGGTTTTTTATCCCCATTGGGGATGTATTAAACTGTATTCTTCAAAATATATGTTGTCAATCCCCATTGGGGATATTATTATGAAAATAATTTGGACTGAACTAACTAAAAATGGCTAGAAATTTAGACGTCGAATACAAAATGCGTATGACGCAAGAGCTAAAAGACAAAATTGTCGAATCGGCTAAAGAACTAAATCGCTCAATGAATGCGGATATTGTGGCTCGACTTGAAGAAAGCTTTTTGAGAAATGAGAGTTCTGCTCCTGCCAGTTCTGATGTAAAAATCATTCATTTAAAAAATGGAAAAAAACGTGTGGTTTATGGAAAGTTGCTCAATACGCTTGATTTAGACTACACACAAGAACTCTCTGCCCTACAAAATGATATTCACCTTTCTCTTGAAGTATTAAGTGGCTCTTCTTTTTGGAATTCATTAAAGTTTTTCAATAAAGATGTTTTAGTTTTTAAGGGCGACAATCATATTGATGTTGTAGATAACGGTAAAAGAAGTCTTGGTTGGTTGGTTGTAGAAGATCATGATGTCAGTACTTAAAAAAGAAGTGATGAAAATTAATTTTAAGCTTAACTAAAACTCTTAAATTTAATAAGTATGAATATCAGCAAACTAAATTATCAATAGGGCCTTTTTAAATGGATATTTTTTCTAATATATGGGGCTTTCTTAAAGAGTATAGTGGTATTTTTGCTAGTATTCCTGTACTGATCTACTTAACAAACCTTATTATTTTAAAATTTATTAAAAAAGATGAACTGGTGCTTCAAAAGGACTTAAACATTCAATTAGAGCGAGAGAAAGCTAATTTTAATGCCAAACTTGAACGAATAAAGGCACACTATACTCAAGAGAATGAAAAGTTAAAAAGCGAATTGTCACATCAAAATGCAAGATTAC
Organism: Acinetobacter seohaensis; assembly: GCF_056431365.1. NCBI lineage: Bacteria > Pseudomonadati > Pseudomonadota > Gammaproteobacteria > Moraxellales > Moraxellaceae > Acinetobacter > Acinetobacter seohaensis. The sequence continues at coordinate 52,868 of NZ_JBWKMK010000021.1, read as the reverse complement.
AAATTGCATATTCAGGCGTATATAAAGATCAAGCTGAAGCATTACGTTTACTTTATACTTTAATCTTAGAATTTGAAGTAGCAATACGAGATAGAAGGAATCCAAATATTATAGATTCGAGCAAATATAAAAAGCCTGCCGAAATACTAGAAACTTTTAAAATTGAATTCTACAAAAATGCTATTTTTTTACCTCATCATCTCGATGAAAAAATATTTGAAATTATTGGCTTTGGATTTTCGAAATTTCTTTTCGATAAGTTTTTGCTTGCTGAACAAAAGGCAATTCAGGGTGATTTAGATGAGGCAAACAAACTTAGTGATGAAGGCTTTGTTAATGATGCTGAATTTATTAAACTTAGAGATGATTTTAGAAATGAAATAAGAAAAATCTTAGCCATCAATGAGTAATAAAAAGCCCCTCAAGGGGCTTTTTCAAAATTAATTCCATATATAAAATTTGAAAAATCAAAGCTATGAAACCAACCTAATGTGCTAAAAAACAGTGCTATCCAAGTGAGCATTAATATAAATCCAGTATAGACTGGTACCCGACTTACTGAATATTTTGTAATAATAATTTTATTAAAATCTATTTCTAAAAATTTACTTTCAGCTTTTTCAATTTTAGCTCTAACCTTTTCTTTAAACTCCTCCGTTTCTTCACCTTTTTCCAAACTAAATAAAGGAATAAAATTTTCTTTGCCAATTGTTTCTTTTAATTTGTCTTCAATTTCACTTGTCTTAAGCTCCCACCATTCTTGCCAGTACTTTGCACCTGCGGCAACTTTAATTTGATGGCCTGAAATTAATATCCCTGAAAAACAAATTATAAATTCAACGATAGGCTTAGGAGCTTGATTGCTAAAAACAGCAGCCAATAAGACCCCCTGAAATAACATGAAAAAGTTATTTCTATTGATTAATTGTGTTATCTCAAAATTTCTCGTTTCAATAGCTAATTTATACACAGCTTTCAGTTCAGAAACTTTAGCTTCATTCGACATTATTTCGCTATCTTGATTACACATATCACACTTCTTGGTTTTAAAATCAAGGGATAAAACTACTAACTTTATAATAAAAAGTAAAATTATATTTTTGAAATATTTAAAAAAAGCGCCATTAGGCGCTTCTTTTAAACAATGGTAAGAGTTCTTGGCTTTTTAGGAACATCCATTCCAACAAGATTTTCAAGGAAGCTGACATTCACATCCAAAGCTTGAGCAATATCCTCAGCAAAAATTTTCTTTTTTGCGAGCATTGCAAAGCAAGTTTGAAGAAGCTCAGGATTTTCCTTAGGAATCAAATAGTCTTCTTTTTCAGTAATGGATTCACTATTTTTTCTCAGTGCAATTACACCACTGGTGTATTGTTCCTGAGTCAATAAACCCAAAGACTTGGCTCTGTAAAGAATTGCGGCCTTACTTACCTTCCACGTCTGTTTAAACTCACTTAATTTAGCCCAGTTATAACGACCACCTTTAAACCATGTAGGGAAATGAGTTCGCATCATTGTTTGTGGAATTAACAGTGCCGAAGCAAATTGATTTGCCTCTGATTCAGTAAGACGATCGCCTGTCACCGTACCATCATGAAGAACTAAATGTCCAAGCTCATGAGCAAGGTCAAAGCGCTGGCGACATTCACTTTCTTTTGCTTCATTACGTACAAAAATAGGTCGCTTTGTTGCTAAAGATAAGGCATCTACTTCTTTTGATACAGAAGAAAATGTCGTTACTACGATTCCATGAGTTTCACAAAGACGAATCATATTGCTAATTGGACCTAAACCAAGCCCCCAATCAGCACGACACTGTTCTGCTATCGCTTCAATAGAAATAGACCGATCATAAGCCTGAATATCATATTTAGGCAATCTAAGTTTAGAATCCAGATATTCAGTCAATCGCTTAATATATTCTCCACGAGCAATAACAACTTGTTTTGTTGCTACTTTTGTAGATCTTAGGCTTCTAAAGTGGATTTGCTCTTCCTGTAAGACAGGTTTTAAATGAGTAAATAGCCCTACGGGAACATTAAAGTATGCGGCAGCTTGTTGAATAAATTGAGGACTTGGCATGGTCTGCCCTGTCTCAACTTTGTGAACATACTGCCGTGTGCACTCAAGGTGCTGACCTAACTCCTCTAAAGACAGTTGATTAAACTGTCTCAGAAGTTTTAGTTCTAATCCATTAAAAGGCGTGTTCATAATGACATTGCTTGCTACTACTATTTAAATTTGGTATCCAAATCTTCGTATTGAAGATCATCTTCATCAGGATCTCCAACTGATGGTGCATCTAAATGAATAGGTTCTGGAGTAATTGGATCTACTAAATGTAACTTATTACCATCCAGATTGTCATTAGATCGCCAATAAGCAACAGGCACTGTGGCTAAATTAAAGCCAACAAATTCAACAAATGCTTCTTCTTCCTCTGACTTTGGCGCATTCAGAATGAACTTCCAAATCACAGGCTGGTTATTATCAACCTGAAATAGGTCATAATTTGCAGGTGTATATTTTCTTAATTTTAATGATTTGGGATCCGTAAAGTCGCCTTTACAGAAACCAATTTGCGCATAACCAATTTGAAAAACGAATCTAAACGTCCCATCTTTTAAGTGAACTTCTACAGGACAGTCCTGTGATACGATTAATTTTTTAAATTGTTCATACGTACGGCCAAATATCGCTGTACCGCGAGTATAGTTATTATCATTTTCACTATTTAAAATTTCGTGAACATCAAAATAAATATCAAGCATTGGGGTAGCGAAGTATTCAAGCACTTCATCTGTTAGTAAGGGCTCAAAAGCCGATGGAGGATGCAACTTTGTTTCTGTCATATAAATTAGTCCAAAATTAATTTTGAGATGTTGGTTAAAATTAAAATAGGACTAAATTGTGAATTTGTCAACCAACTTTTTGGACTAAAACTTGGATTTGTCAACTATAGTGACATTTGGGCATTAGTACTGAAAAATAAAAGCCCGCATCAGCGGGCATTTTTTATTCTTTATTTTGTTTTGCTTCGATCTGCTCCTCACCTATATCAAAACCTATTTCTACAGCACCGTTTAGCCCAAATATAGACAACAATAATTTAAACATCATTTTCCCCAAGTTAATTCTTATCTATTTGGGTAGATTTGAGTTATGTTTCATGCGGTTCATTCGATCAATATCTGCAGGTTTGTAACCATGATCCAAGAGATACTTGGTCTTATCATCGGGATAGTCTCTCAGAATATTGACTCTCCGACAAACCCGGTACGGTTTATTCCTTCTAGAATTACTATAGATTTCCAATAATTTAAGCCACAAGGTGTATACTCTCACGCGATCATTAATCACATAAATAGACATTATGAAATTCATTATCTTGGCTTTATTTTTCTTTTCTACTTGGGCATCGGCAAAAGAAATTAATTCAATTCCAAATGAGTATATTGGACTCTGGGGTGATAGCGTCCGCACATGCAAAACTAAAGAGCCTAACGGGGACTTTATGCTCCTTGTAAATGTTACTCCAAAGCTTATTGAGGGGAGTTATGCGGAATCAAGCTTTACATTTAAACCTATTTTTATAGAAGATGACTGGATGCACAACAAAGCTCTACCAACTGCAGGATGGTATGCGCCATATTACGATGAAGATGGTGATCAGCAACAAAAACCAGTATTGATGAATGTAACGCTTTTCAAAGAGCGCAATGGATTGTACATATTGCCATTAGCTAGCACAAAACTTGTAAAATGTTAAAAAGAAGCCCGCAATCAGCGGGCTTTTTTAATAGAAAGAAATTAATAAATAATACCATCCCACCAACCACGCACATCTCTGTTGGTAGTATATGAGGCAGTGTTACCTGGTTTCAGTGTGTAGTTGCAGGTGTAAACTGTTGCATACTGACGGCCAGTTCTTGCATGTGTCAGATAATTGGTTTGTACCGCTCTTCCAGTAGAACAACCAGATAAGCTCAAGGCTTCTGATAATGTCGTATAGGAGGTTGATAGTCTTTGTGTTGGTCCATCACATTGATATTTACCTGAATTGGTCTGCCAACAAACCGCAAGTGCTGTATTAGGAGAGTCATCAGCTATTACTTGCGTGGATCCAAAAATTGAAAAACACATAGTTATAGCTGCAAATAATTTTAAAGTCTTCATCTTTAATTCCCCTTAAAAAATTAACTCTGAAATGCTGCTTAAAAATTCATATATAGCAAGACTATTTAAATAAGGATACTCCCAATATTGGGATGTCTTTTGAAAGGATCGTAGATTAATTTAAGAACAATACTGCAATAAAGGGACGCAAAAATGAAAAAAAATATAGTTGGACTAATCGTGTTTTCATTTATATCCATGTGTACATTTGCTGCGACTAATGGAACATATTCCATTCAAAATGGATATTATTCAATTGATGCGAGATTTGAAGAAAACAAACTTGTAATTGTTGAGCCGAATAAGACATCAACCTACCTAAAGAATAGTTCTGGCGATTATATTTTTACGAATCCTACAAACAATATCACCTATGGTATGCGCGTGTTGGACGATAAAACTTTAGAAGCTTTTAAACCAGGTGTTCCAAACTCGTCGACTATCCTAACTTTGAAATCTTCAGCACCAAAGGTTCAATCAGCCTCAAATGATGGTAAAAGCAATCAAATGAAAGCACTCGCTGATAAATATTTTAAGCTTGCAGAAACAGATAGTGATAATGTTCATACTTGGGCAAATTGTGCATCGGTAGCTTTGGCGTATTCAAGTCTGTCTATGGACAAAGCAAAAGAAATGGAGCTACAGGCAGCAACTTTAATTAAGTTAAGTCAATCGCCTGTAGCAAGCACATCTCCTTGCTCTGAAGTAATATCTAATAAGACTTGGATGTCCGCTCCAAGCTATTAAGCAAAAGCCCACTATTAGCGGGCTTTCTTATACGCATTACCGAGTTTTACATCATAAGAATTCTACCTAAAACCGTTCTAAAATCATCTCCGCGACTTCTTTGCCCCAAATTTGGTAAATTTCTTTACTTGGATGAAAACCATCTTTTGCCATTTCTAAATTCATGGATTGATATTTTCGAATATCATATTCAATCCACTGCATATCTTCTTGTTGTGCAATCATTTTTTCTAATTGTAAGTTCATTTGTTTTGCGTATTGTCCAAATAGCCAAGACAAGGGATTAGGTAATGCAGGAAATAAATGCATTGGTGGAACCCCCGTAGCAATGATTAATTCAGGTTGGAATTTCGCTTGAATAAGTTGATAAAAATGTTGCTGTTGTTTAATCCAAGTCTGTGCCGACATTAAGCGTGTTACATCGTTGACACCAACAGAAGTAACCACAACATCATATTTTTGATTTACCAGTTTTTTCGTTTTTTGAATGACTTGTGAGGTAGTATCTCCAGACTGCGCCTCTAAACGCCAATGTACTTGGTACTGATGCTGCAAAGCAGAAATCACCGCACCTAAAAGCGCATCATTTTGATGTGCTACCCCAACGCCTGCAGCGGCAGAATCGCCTAAAATCAATAATGACAGCGTTTGCCCTTGCCCTGTAATACCTTCTCGTGCGCCTTCGGCTTCAGGCAATCGGATCGTGTTCTTTTTAACACGACTTCCCTGAATCACCAAAGCGGGAATTAAGGCAAGGGTTGCTGTTCTAAGCCACATCACATTTCACTCTTAAATACGAAAACCGAAAATACAAATTTTAAACCCAAACAAAAGTAGAGACTCAAATATAAAAATAGCATCGTGTCATTTAAAGTGATTGCATTCATCATCAGCTTTAAATTTCAGGATGCTATTCAAATACTATGATATCGCTGCTATTTAGCCGAGTTTATTGACCAATTTTAATGGTAAAACTTTCATAGCTAAGCCCAATGGCAACCATGGCCATTTAGGTACATAGGCTTTAATTGGCGCTTTTTCAATTTCTGCAGCAAGTAAGCGTGAACCTGTTTTTTCATCAACTTCAAAAGGCAGTTTTTTTGCACCTTCGTTGATTTCGGTACGAATATAACCAGGGAAAATAGTCGTAACTTGAATAGGTGTATCAATTAATTCTGCACGAATTCCTTCTGCTAAATGTGCTACTGCAGCTTTACTTGCACCGTAAGCAGTAAGATGTTTTGGCATACCACGAATGGCACTCATAGATGAAATCATCACCAAATGCCCTGAGTTTTGCTCACGGAAAATTTCAACCGCGGCTTCACACTGCGCCAAAGCTGAAATAAAGTTGGTTTCTACTGTGGCTTTGTTGATGGCAAAATTACCTTTACCAATGCGACGTCCTTCGCCCACGCCTGCATTGACAATAATGCGGTCAATTTGTCCAAAATCTTGTTTAAATTCACGAAACACCTGAAACACCTGATCATAATTGGTGACATCCAGCGTTTTTGCAATAACACGAATACCAAACTGGCTTTCCAGTTCTTGTTTCAGCGTTTCCAAACGCTCTAAACGTCGGGCGCAAATTGCAAGGTTATAACCCATTTGAGCAAATTCACGTGCCATACCCGCACCAATACCTGAACTTGCACCTGTAATTAGAATTGTTTTTGTCATGGTTTGATCCTTAAATCCAAGTCAATAAATTTGAGTTTTCAGCTTTAATAAAATGATGTTCATTCAAGCTTAACAGTTGTGGTTCACTGCCGACCAAACGTAAAGTGGTGATACTTGAGTTAGTAATTGCCCAGTTCAATGCAAAGGTTTTATTGGGCGTTAAGCCTAAAATTTTACCTGCAGCCACAGAAATCACACCACCAGAAGTAAATACCACAGCATATCGTGGTTGTTTTTGGGCTAAGTCATCACATAAATGCTGCAATGCATCTTCGACACGCTGTTTAAAATGCGGCCAAGATTCTTCATATTCATGGTGATATTCACCGCCCGTCCAGCGTTCTATCGCACCTTCAAAAATTTTTGCCAAATATGCACGAGGATTGACCTCTTTGGCGACATCTTCTTTCATCAATTCAGGTTGATTAAAACGCGGTTCATACTGCGCGAAAACCTGTTGATGATTAAACTCGTTCCATGCACTGTCGGTATGAATTTCGACCTCAGGAAAACATTCTGCCAAAGCCAGTTGTGCAGTTTGCTGATGGCGCTGCATTGAACCAGCCACCACATAGGGTGCTTCTTTTAAAATGCGATCAAAATAACGTCCGAGCAATTTGGCTTGTAACTCACCATTAGGCGAAAGTTGATCATAACTTTCTGCCCCAAAAGATGCTTGCCCATGACGAATTAAATAAATGGTGGTCATTTCGGCATCAATTCCTTAAATTTGGCGATATATTTTTGTGCTAGTTCATTTGCTTCCAGTTTTTGTAAACCAATTAACTTTAAGGCACGAATATGCAAAGCATGAATGACAATCCAGAAATCCTTAAATGCAGGATTATTGGTTTGCTTGTGGAAATAACGATAATAAATTTGCTGGGCGATCACCGCTAAACGGAAAATTCCAAACACTTCATAGAATGTCCAGTTATCGGTGCTCAAGCCTGTTTTTTGCAAATAATAGTCCACCACTTGCTGACGTGTGAACATGCCTTTTAAGTGCGTTGGTTGACGACGGGTGGCTTTAAAAATTTGATTATCGGTATCTTCAACCCAATATGCCAAAGCCGAGCCTAAATCCATGAGTGGATCGCCCAGTGTTGCCATTTCCCAGTCCAAAACGCCAATCACTTGAGTCGGATGTTTCGGGTCTAAAATCACATTATCAAAACGCCAGTCGTTATGAATAATGCAGGTTTTTGAATCTGCAGGAATATGGTCTAACAACCATTTACGCACATATTTAAAAGATGACACGTTGATGGTATGTGCTTTGGCATAGCGTGCATCCCAACCTTCTACCTGACGTCGGCAATAACCATCACCTTTCCCTAATTTTTCTAGCTCAGTTCCTGCATAAGGTACTTGATGCAGCTCAATCAGTTTATCAATGACATTTACACAAAGTTCATGTACTTGAGTTTCGCTAAAATCAAGCTCTGGTGGCAATTTTGCACGTGGGATAATGCCTTCAATACGTTGCATCACGTAAAAATCGCAGCCAATTACAGCTTCATCCTGACACAACGCCACCATTTCAGGTAACACAGGATAAAACGGGGCTAAATTCTTTTGCACATGATATTCACGCGCCATGTCATGTGCAGATTTAGCTTTAGTACCTTTGGGCGGACGACGCAAAATTAAATCAGCATTGCTGTACTTAAGGCGATATGTCCAGTTCGATGCACCGCCTGAATATTGTGTGACTTCTACAGGTTCTACGACATCGACATTTTGTTGTTTTAACCATGCTGTCACTGCCTGAATATCGAGTTCTTCGCCTTCGCGTACTGTGCCGCCTACATCAATAACTGACATTATTTTTCCCTAATTTTCCAATTTTTTTAATCTAACATAGATTTTCCGTGTTCTCTTGAGATGTATCGGCAATATCAGAAATATTGCCGAATACACTACCAAGCGACACAATAAAAAATTCGCAACTGACTTATTTTTTTCGGCTGCTACGATAACCACGTTTAGCCAACTCAAGTTTGGCAATCATGCCTTTGTGTACTTCGTCTGGTCCATCGGCAAGACGTAAACTACGCGCTTGGGCAAAGAAACCTGTCAACGGTGTATCTCTAGATACGCCTGCACCACCATGAATCTGCATCGCCATATCAACTACTTTTTCCAAGACACTTGGTGCAACCACTTTAATGGCAGAAATTTCGGTAAGTGCTGCCATATTGCCTAAAGTATCCATTTTATAGGCTGCATAGAGAGTTAATAAACGTGCTTGGTCAATCGCCACACGTGCTTCCGCTACACGCTCCAAATTGCCACCGAGTTTCAGAATTTCCTTGCCAAATGCGGTACGACTCATGCCACGGTCAATCATCAACTCCAAAGATTTTTCGGCTGCACCAATACAACGCATACAATGGTGAATACGCCCCGGACCTAAACGACCTTGTGCAATTTCAAAACCTTGTCCTGCACCGCCAATAAAGTTGGCAACAGGCACACGCACGTTATCAAAACTGACTTCGCCATGACCGTGTGGCGCGTCGTAATCACCAAATACAGGTAACATGCGTTGAATTTTAACGCCCGCAGTATCCACAGGGACTAAAACCATAGAGTGTTGATGATGACGGTCTTTGGTTTCATCGGGTGTATGCGCCATAAAAATAATAATTTTGGCATTTGGATCGCCCAAACCTGAAGACCACCATTTACGACCATTCAAGACAATTTCATCGCCGTCTACGACTGCTGTTGCCTGCATATTGGTCGCATCACTTGAAGCCACTGCAGGTTCAGTCATACAAAACACAGAACGAATTTTACCTTCAAGCAGCGGTGTCAGCCATTCTGCCTTTTGTGCTTCAGAACCATAGCGCCATAAAACTTCCATGTTGCCGCTGTCGGGTGCATTACAGTTAAATACGGTTGGCGCAATCAAACTGCGTCCACTCAACTCTGCAATGTGTGCATATTCTTGTACCGACAAACCTTGTCCTAATTCTGGACAAGGTAAAAACATATTCCATAAACCTGCAGCTTTGGCTTTGGCTTTTAATTGTTCTAATTGTGCTGGCCATTGCCATTTAGTCCAGTCACCACCCTGATTTAATTCGTGAACTTCTGCCCAGAATTCAGCTTCAATCGGCTCAATTTCTTTGGCAATAAAGGCTTTGGTACGTTCTATATAGTCTTTGGCGCGTGCAGATAGCTCAAACATGGTTCAAATCCCTTAAAATATTGTATTCATTGCTTTACAACACCTTAACTTGAAAAGTAATATGAACAAAATGATTTAATTCAATAAAACACTATGAATCATGTTCATAACAATGCAAAAGTTGATCTTACCGTTTTTCATCGTTTAGACATCAATTTATACCCGATGTTTGTTGCAATTTATGAGCAGCGCAGTATTTCCAAAGCTGCACAAATTTTGTGTATTAGCCAATCTGCCGCCAGTCATGCTTTGCAGCGTTTAAGACAACATTTACAAGATGATTTACTGGTGCGAAGTGGCAATAAAATGCTGCCTACGCCTTTTGCCGAGCAAATTTATCCGACTATTAAAAATGCCTTGTTGGCGATTCAAAGTATTGCAATACAGAAACAGCAATTTGAGCCGAATATGTTGCAATCGCTCAAAATTGCTATCCATGATGAAATTGAACCGATTATTTTTCCTAAATTGGTGGCGCATTTTCAAAAGTTGAACTTGGATATTCAATTTCTGAGCCACAAATTAGACCGCAAAACGGTTTTGGCAGATTTAGCAACACAACAAATTGATTTTGTAATTGATTTAGAACAAAACTTTGGCGATAAAATTCAGTTTCAATCCTTAGTTCAAGACCAATTTGTGGTCTGTAGTTCACAACAAGAAATGAATACTGCACTTTATTTATCTTCTGCACATATTGGGGTTTCATCACGGCGTACTGGTATGTTGCTAGAAGATATTTATTTGCATCAAAAGCAATTATCACGGCAGGTTTTTTTACGTTGTCAGCACTATTCTACGGCGTTACAGATTTTACAGCAGCATCCTCAAGCCATACTAACTATTCCTAAAATGATTTTAAAGCATTTGAATATGAGCCAAAAATTGAATATTTTTGATGTGCCTGTAGACTTGCCTGTAATTAATATGGGGATGTATTGGCATAAAGATTTACAGGAAAATTCAAGGCATTATTTCTTAAGAGAGGAAATTTCTAAAATCTTTGCTTAGGCTATTTTGAATTAATCTTGAATTTGCAAGTGGTTGCTAATCGTCTTGTATGATTCTATAAAAAATAAAAGCCGCCGAGACAGCTTTTTAATATGGGTTTGTTCTTAAAACTTCGCTTCCAATACTTTTGTAGATACTTTGCCTTTCCATAAATCACGCAAAATTGGCAAATAGAACTTTTCACCTACTTCTACCAATTCAGCATCAATTAAGGCATGTGTTTCATGCATAAATAAGTAATCTAGCTCCACAGTTTGTAATTGTTGTTGTGCTTTGGCGAAATCTTTACGTTTTTGTTGGGCTTGTTTCACTAACTGATCTGCAAATGTCTTGCCCTTGAACTGACTGAGCGCATTTAAACGTAATTCAATCACGCCCCACCCACTGAGCAGCAATTTAAATAACTCTAAATCTGCAGTGGTTGATTCCCACGTCATTTCTTCCAGATTTTCATTTTCAGGCAATACAGGTAGTAAAAGCTCCATTACACTTGGAAAAATCTTTTTAAAATTCAAGATAAATTTAACAGGCTGCTCACCCGGGTAATCTTTAAATTGCACGTGTTGCTGAACATCTGTTAAATAAATTGAGAGCATTGAAAATTTCCGTAGTTAAGATATTGAGTTGCTTATAAAAAAATTAAATTTTGCAAAATAAATGCAAAACTTTAGCAAAACAGTATTTTGAAGTATTGCGTATTCTAGCAATTATGGCAGCTTAATCAATGTAAGTTGAATAAGGAACGGACATAAAAGAAAGCATCTAAAAGTGGTTAATGCGACTAAATGACGGGTTTTTAACTATTACATTTAGATAGCACCTTGTAGCAGCCTATTCTGCCGTTATGCAAATTATGTCTTTAAACCAACACATAAATTTAAAATCGTATTAGGATGAATTACCCCTCTACATTCAAATTAGGTGCAATAGAAAACCCAGCATTTAGGCTGGGTTTAGTATATTTTTATTTGATTAATGCAACGCCATTTCCGCACTTTTAGCTAAGAATGCCGAACGGCTTAAATGTTGTTTTTTTGCAACAGCATCAATACGTTTTACTAAAGCTTCTGGCATGCTGATATTAATACGAATAGACTTTGTATTTACTTTTGTTGTATCAATATCAACTAACAACCAAAAACCACCCTCAAATCGCTCATCACCTAACCATTGCTCTGGGCTTGATGGTTCTGGTAACGGAATATCTTCACCATCAAAGTGAACTTCAACCGCTTCCTGTGCCATGCGCTGAATATCTTGCATCTCATCTGCTGCGCTAAAGCATCCATCAAAGTCAGGAAAGGTTAAACCGTATGCGCTATCTTCATCTTTGTGAACATATACTGGATATAACATTTTTACCTCCACTCCCAACCAGCCTGTTTATATATATTGCGTAGAGTTCCTATTGGCATATCTTTACGTGGATGTGGTACCACAACATGTCCAGGCTTTTCAGGATGCTTATACTTTTCATGGTCGCCTTTACCACCCACTTTGTACCAGCCTTCCTGCTCAAGACGCTTAATAATGTCTTTGCTGCTCATTGTGTAATTATACACAACATAATTTTAATAAGAAAGAATACTTCAAAGTTTCACTGATTTTTATAAACAAAGTCTGTGTTTATCTGTCATCTTGAGCAGACAAACACAGACCTCTCAATTTACTTAAAACTGACTATTTGGTATTCGGAGCAATCATCTGTTCAGGACGTACCACTTCATCAAACTGCTCTGCTGTGACCAAATTCAGCTCTACTGCAACTTGCTTTAAGGTTTTATTTTCCTTATAAGCTGTTTTTGCCACCTCCGCTGCATTCTCATAACCAATTACAGGATTCAAAGCGGTCACTAACATGAGTGAATCATGCAAAAAGTGATCTATTTTTTCACGGTTTGCTTGAATGCCAACGGCGCAATGCTCATTAAAGCTATTACATGCATCACCCAAGAGTTGAATAGATTGCAATAAGTTATATGCAATTACTGGCATAAATACATTCAGCTCAAAATTGCCCGATGCACCAGCCACGTTAATTGTGGTGTCATTGCCCAATACCTGTGCAACTACCATGGTCATTGCTTCGCTTTGTGTTGGATTAACCTTGCCCGGCATAATACTTGAACCAGGTTCATTTTCTGGAATACGCAACTCACCAAAACCACAACGCGGGCCACTGGCTAACCAGCGAATATCATTGGCAATTTTATTTAAACTCACCGCCAAAGTTTTTAATGCACCCGAAGCAAATACTGCAGCATCACGCCCTGCCAAAGCCTCAAACTTATTTGGTGCAGTCACAAAAGCTAAGCCTGTAAGCTGTGCCAATTGCTCCGCTGCCTGTACCGCATAATCAGGATGTGCATTTAAGCCTGTACCGACTGCTGTACCACCAAGCGGCAACTCATACAAGCCTGTTAAAGCCTGTTCCAAACGCTTTAAACTATGATCTAATTGAGATACATAGCCACTAAATTCCTGCCCTAAAGTTAATGGTGTCGCATCTTGTAAATGTGTACGTCCAATTTTGACAATTTCAGAAAATTCTTCACTTTTGGCATGCAACGTATCACGCAAACCCTTTACTGCAGGAATGAGCAGTTCATTAATTTGCAAACTCGCTGCTACATGAATTGCAGTTGGAAAAGAATCATTCGTCGATTGGGCACGATTGACATGATCATTCGGATGTACAGGCTTTTGCGCACCTAAAGGATTCCCCAGTTTTTGATTGGCGATATTGGCAATCACTTCATTGCAGTTCATGTTACTTTGCGTACCCGAACCTGTTTGCCACACCACCAAAGGAAATTGGCTATCCCACTGCCCTGCAATGACTTCATCTGCTGCACCGACAATGTATTGCGCCAACTCTTGCGGGATTTGCCCTAAGTTTGCATTGGTGATTGCCGCAGCTTTTTTAACCAAACCCATAGCGCGAATCATGGCGCGTGGTAAACGCTCATTGCCAATTTTGAAATTTTGTAAGCTGCGCTGAGTTTGTGCGCCCCAAAGCGCGTCATTCGGAACTTCAACCTCACCCATGGTGTCATGTTCAATACGTGTTTGCATGTTCAGCCTCATTCCTTCGTGATTTCAATGATGTCATGTGCTCTTATCTCGATCTTATAAAAAACAGACAGCCTAGTAAATGATAATTATTATCAATAATTCCGTTGCATTGTATCTGTTTCAGCTATGAGGCTTCGTGAATCGCATCTCAACGAATTTTATAGCGCTTACTTTTAATGCTTAAGCGTATTTTGATAAAAACGCCATTCATCCTCTAGCATTTTTTCCAGACTACGTTTTGGCTGCCAGTGTAAATATTGTTGTGCCTTATCTACGACTGCACCTAACTGATCTAACTCAGGATATTCATAATGAATTGCAGGAACTGTAGCAATTTCAGTGTCAGTGACTTCACTAATACGTGCAAGTAATTGTTGAATTGAAACCACTTCTCCCGCAATATTAAAAGCTTCACAGCTATGCGTTTGCTCAAATAACCAATGCAGGCTTGCAATCACAGCATCACAGGCATCGAGTACGTGCACAAAGCTACGTTCTACAGTTTGATCTGCAGTATTAGCTTGCTGACGTAATTCAATCGCTTCACGCTGCTGTACTGCGACTTGCATCGCCAAAGGAATAATATTTTTAGGTAACGGAGCAACGACTTCACCTAAAATGCCGTATTCAAATGCACCTGCTATATTACTCAAGCGCAAAATAGCAATATTCCATTCATTATCGGTTCTAAAAGTATCGCGGATGATTTCTTCAACCATCTGCTGAGATTTCACATACGGATTGGCATAGGTGTAATTAAAACTCTGGCTTTCTTCCAGATTCAATCCTGACTTGCCATAGACCGCTATACTTGAAAGATGCACTAAACGACGCACACCTGTACGTTGCATGGAACGCAATAAACTCATAATACAACTGACGTTATCGTTATAATATTCCAGTGGTTTAAGCACCGATTCTTCTAAAGATTTAAACCCTGCACAATGCACCACCGCAATAATCGAATATTGTTCAAAAACTTTGTTCAGCGCAGGCGTATTTCTTACATCCAGTTTGGCAAAAGGCACATAACGCCCTGCAATATATTCAAGTCGCTCTAAAGTCTGCATACTTGCATTGGATAAATTATCTACAATAATGACCTCTTGCCCTTGAGCCATTAGGCTTAATGCAATGTGTGAGCCTATAAAGCCTAAACCACCAGTCACTAAAATCATTTATACTACCTTTTTTTATAAAGTCTGAATGCGCCTTGGCACATTGCATTAGTGAATTTTGATGAGCACCTTATTACTAATAACCTCCGCACCAACCTCTATTCATGCATGGCATGCACTCGGTCTTGCTCAAGCCTTACAACAGAAAAATGAGGCTTTTCGTGTGTTTTTTTATCAAGATGGCGTTGCTGTAGCGAATGAGTTGCAATGGGTACCCGATGATCAACGCAACCTCAAAATAGAATGGCAAAAATTGTCTATTCGTTTACCCGTATGTGTAAGTGCCGCACTGGCACGTGGTATTAGCGATGCAGACAATGCCAAACGCCATCAACTGAGCCAACACAATTTAGCCGCAGGCTTTGAATTGGTTGGCTTGGGCGAACTGGCCGATGCAGTGCAAAGCACAGAACGCCTGATTCAATTTTAAGCGATTCATTTTGTAAATCTGTTGCATTTAAAAGGTAAATTGTGTGAAAACTGTACTCGTGGTTTTACGTCAGGCCAATTTAAACAGCTTACAAGTGCATGAAAGCTTGTCTGCAACAATGGTACTGGCAACTTTTGGTTGTGAAGTCAAAGTATTATTACAAGATGCGGCATTAAGCCTATTACAGTCAGAACTGGCTTTTGATTCACTAAAACATGCCTTTAAAGTGGCATCCAACTTGGTTGATAGCTTTGAGTTTTATGACCTCAGCCCAATTTTGATTGAAAATAAACATGCTAACTCGCCGTTTATCAAAAATACGGTACATGAGATTGAATGGGTGGAACTGAATCGGGAGCTGATTCAAACCTTTGATCGAGTTTTATATTGGTAGGCTGATCGGTGGTTTAACAATCTGATTGATCATTTGACCATATCTAAACATCTAAAGAGAAAAACATGTCTGACGCAAATTTATATTTAATCCAAGCGAGCTTTGATAGCACCGTAACAATTTTAGCAGAGCTAAATGCCCTGTACGCTCCGCAAGATAGCGTTGTACTTATGGGTGATGCGGTATTGCACCAGCAACATCCACTCTGCGCCCAGCTAGACAAAATATATGTACTGGAAAATGATGCAGAAATATTGAATGGTCATTTGGCAAAAAACGTACAGCCGATTAATTATGCAGCTTTTGCAACGCTGTGTTTAGCACATCAGCGCTGTATCAGCTTAAAATAGCAAGCCGTAATGATATGAAACCAATGCAAAGCATTTTTAAGGGTGAATGAAACAAGAGATGACACTAGAATTAGATCAAGATGGACATTTGCTGGATTACACTGTCTGGAATGAACAAGTGGCGCAAGAATTGGCGCAAAGTTTAGAGCTTGAACTCACAGCTTGGCATTTTGAAGTTTTGCACGCTGTACGCCAATTTTATCAGCAATTTGGACACTCACCTGCAACGCGTCCTTTAATCAAATTTTTAATGAAAACTGTAAGCCCAGAGATTAACAACGCTGTTTTGCAGGAAAAATTTAATACAGGTTTGGTGGCACGGCATTTAAGTCGTTTAGCGGGTATTCCTAAACCAGCCAACTGCTTATAGACAAACTGTTGCTGATTAATACAGCACTGATTTAGGCTTGTTTTAAATTCTGCTGTGCTTGGATGTACTGATAATACACTGGGGTAAAATGTGGTTTTACTTGCTTGGCATGCAGTTCTTCACCACATTCCGAACATACCACGACAGGTTGAAACGTCTTAGCACAATTTTTATGGATGTATTCCACAGGCTTACCTAAACCTTGATCCATCCATTTATCTGCCCAATTTGCCATAGACAGCATTAAGGGATAAAGCTCCAAGCCTTTCTCAGTCAATTTATATTCAAAACGTTCTTGGCGCTCTACATAAGGCACTTTGACTAAAATTTCATGTTCCACCAAACGCTTTAAACGATCTGACAATACATGCCGCGTTACGCCCAAATGTTGTTGAAAATCATCAAAGCGACGCATGCCCATAAAGGCATTACGAATAATCAGCATCGTCCAACGGTCACCAATCACCGACAAGGTTCGTGCAATCGAACAAGGCTGCTCGCCAATTTCATCCCATTTCATCTATGTCGCCTATCCCTCAGTTCACTACCTGCAAGTTAAAAGATTCTACAGTCTTTGCAAAGTTAGTTTTGCATGAAAATTGATAAAAAATGAAGTATGACTTCACAATCTGCTTAAAAGGAATCCCCAGTTTTTGGGGTTTTATACGCCTGCATCTTCAATCTTTAAATTTGCTATTCACTTATAAGGCAGATCACACTATTTAGATGTAGCTCCTGCACAAAAAACTTGTTCAGTCATACCTGAAGCCGTGAAACTGTTGTGCTGCTGTTCTAAATAACGCTTTGCCACCATTAACATCACAGGTGCAGGATACAAGTTTGGATTGTACTCGGAAATTTCAGCAATATTTTTATAGGCGTGATAGCGTGCACAAAATGCCTGTTTTTGTTGTTCTGCCGTTGCTTGGCTCGTAGGATCATCCAATATTTTTTTGCTGTCATTCACAATTTGCGTGTATTGATTTAACAAATCTTGATATTGTGTTTGGGTCAACCCATTGGCTGTATGTGGAATTGTAATAGGTGTAGATGATGCTTCAAGTGCCAACTGCTGCGCTTGAATACCTTGTGCCATTACGCTCAGACTTTGCAGTCCAAGCATAATGCTCACCGATATTTTTGCCATGTTCGACATGCGCATAAGCTTAAGACTCATCGCCTTCTTTCCAGACATCTTCATAGTCATCAGCATCAATCATAAAGCGGTAGCCTTGTTCTAAAGCCAGATATGGAAGCACGTCAGGCAAAATATCTTGCAACTCGCGCACAGGCATGGTTTCAAAGTTCACTTCATCTTCACCCAATTCACCGCCATAAATGTACCACGCGACTTTTTCTTCACCTTCTGGCGCTTTACGCAAGCCCACAATTGGGTCTTTATTTAAGGTCTGGACTGCAACTGCGACAACATCATCGCCACTCACTGCAATATAGGCTGAACCAAATTCTTCACAGAGCAGTTTTTGTTCTTCTATCAATTCTGCCAAGGCTGAGTTTTTTTGCTTTTGCTGTGGTTTAGACATGACAATTCTCTAAGATAAGCTGTGAGTATTCTAACGAGATTGTACGGATAGAGAATCTTTATTTTTATATTTCTGAGATGCTCAAATGAAGTGCAACGGATATGACATGAATTTGAAATTACTTAGCTTTGAAATATGATGCTACGCCCAAATAACCAACATTGCCGCAAGCACGACCAATCCCAATCCCCAATGATCGGTACGAGCAAGTTTTTCTTTAAAGAAATACGCTGAAATAAGTAAGCTGAATAATATTTCAATTTGTCCGAGTGTTTTCACAATCGCCACAGTTTGCATACTCATGGCACTAAACCAGCCCAGTGATGCTAAAAAACTGCAGACGCTCACTTTAAAAGTTAATCCAACCCGCTGCCACATGGCATATAAGGTATGTCGTTTAAATATACCTAAAAAAGCCAATAAGATAAAACATTGTAAGCCAATGACCCACACCAAAACCCATGCAGCACGGTGAATAAACGGTAAGAAATCGAGTTCTAGACTGGCTTCACGCACCAATAAAGAAGTCACCGCAAAGCTGAGTCCACTACCGATTCCAATGGCTAAAGTTGTGAATGAAAAATCACTACGTTGATTGCCTTTACTCAGTAGAAATACCGCAATACCGCCTATCGCAACACCTAACCAAGCCAATGCGCTTAAATGTTCTTGTAGGAAAATCACGCCTACAATTGCGGCTAAAACTGCTTCACTTTTGGCAAGTCCGACACCCACCGCATAATTTTTCTGTTGAAACAGTTTTACCATTAAAGCTGTGGCTAAAATCTGACACACTGCTGCAATAATGATATACAGCCAAAACATCGAACTAAAATGCAGTTTTGCTTGTACAGGCTGCTGCCATTGTAAAATGCTTAAATACGCCAGTGCAAAAGGCAAGGCAAAAATAAAACGTGCCAAAGTCACGCCATAAACATCTACACTTGTGCTGAGTTGTTTTTGAAAGGCATTGCGCCATGCCTGCATAAATGCAGCCATTAAGGTAAAGAGCACCCAACTCGAAATCATTGCAACCACAAATGCTTTACTGATAAAGTTATAATTTACGCCTATTCCGTTATTTTTGCGATCTTTATTGCTTTTGAGTTATGCGCTTACGATCTCTTTTATAAACAAAAAAAACATTCATTAAAATTCAAATGAATGTTTTTCATATCTTGAAGCGATTATAGGTGTGCTGTTATTCAAAAACTGTTTAGAACTTATCTAAATTCACCACAACAGCCACGCCGATACAAAATAAAGCTACATACACGGTAAACCAAATAATCATGTGCTTAAATGCTTTGTCTGAAATACTGCTATCGGCATATTTCTGTGGTTTGCGTGAGTTATCTTCTTGCATATCGACTCCAATCTAGCCAGATTATGGGGATATACAGATTATGTAAAATTCTAAAGCATTGCTGTAGATACAAAATATTCATTAAAAACTATAACAGTTGATTTTAGATACATGCCAATCTGTTATAAAAACAGAAGTTATTTAATGTTTTAAACCTAAAAATAGATCAAAATAAGTAACAGCTGCAAAAAATGCTTGAGTCATACCATGTATAAATCTGAACAATTGGCGTTGAACATTCGGCAACTCATTGAAAATGGTGCATGGAAAGCACATAGCAAGTTACCTTCGTTAAGAGAACAATCACAAATCAGTGGTTATAGCTTAATGACCGTGCTAAACGCTTATCAAGAACTTGAAGCTCAGGGATTGGTTTACGCTAAACAAAAGTCGGGGTTTTATGTCGCAGAACGTCTCAATCAAACTGAACGACCTGTACCAAGCAGTTTGAGTTTAAATGCACATATTCAAATGAACTCTTTGGTCTTTGGCTATTTAAAATCAATTCAGTCTGCAGATGTCAGTCCTTTAGGCTCTGCCTTTCCCAATGCAGAATTACTGTTTAACCCAAAGTTAATGCAAATTTTAGCGCAGCACGCCAAGCGAAAAAGCAGTTATTTTAGCCACGACCACATGCCACCGGGCAATTATGAATTAAGAACCATAATTGCAAATCGCTACTGTTTACAAGGCATACCCACCCATGCAAATGACATTGTCATTACATCTGGCGCATTAGATGCGCTCAATTTGTCATTACAAGCTTTGACCAAACCTGGAGATTTTATTCTATTACAAGAAACTATTTTTTATGGTGCATGGCAAGCGGCTGAACGTCTTGGTTTACAGGTGATTACCATTCCAGAACACCCTGTTTCAGGTTTCGATTTAGACTCATTTGAACAAGCCTTAAAACAATACCCAATTAAAGTCTGCTGGTTGATGTTGAATATTCATAACCCTATTGGCTTTAGTGTCAGAGATGAAATTAAGCAACGCATTGCGAGTTTGCTTGAAGAATATCAAGTGTATTTAATTGAAGATGATGTCTATCAAGAATTGTATTACGGAACGCAAAAACCGCTACCCATGAAGTATTTTGACCGACAACAACGCGTACTGCATTGCGCTTCTTTTTCTAAAACTTTGGGTTCTGCTGTGCGGGTTGGTTGGGTTTATGCAGGACAATTTTCCAATGCTATTCAGCATTTGCAACTCATGAGCACGGTTTCTGCAAGTCCCTTACTGCAAAACACTTTGGTCGATTTTCTGTCACATCATCATTATGAAAAACATTTGCGTCAATTACGCAAGCAATTAGAAAAACACAAAAAAGTGTTTTATCAGCAGTTGAAACAACGCTTAAACCCAACCTGCAAAATTCACTACTATTCTAGTGGATACTTTTTATGGATTGAACTGCCTGCATATATAGATGGCTATACGATTTATCAGCTATTGATTCAAAACAAGATTGGCATTGCGCCAAGTCAGTTATTCCGTTCTGAACAGGTCAGCCAGAACTTTATTCGTTTAAACTGCTCTTTTGCTTGGAACAGTGATATTGCGACTGCACTGGATGTTTTGTCTGAGGTGATACAACAGCACATCACGCAATATACTCATGCCTAATTGCCAAGCCGATCACCCGACAATAAAAAAGAGCTGAGTTTTTGGCTCAGCTCTTTTGTGGTTTACAGTACAATTTTAGAAGTTATAAATTGCGACTGCATTGATTCGGTTATCTTCACCTGTTTTACTGCCATTCGCAGCTTCACCGAATGCTTCACGCTCACCATAAACATATTCAAGACCAAAGCTTAACGGTTTACGAGGGCTATAGAATACGTTTGCCCAAGCTTGCCATAAATCTTTGTTAATCGTAGTCTTGTCTGGTGTAGCTGCAATATAGTTAGGGTCTTTGTCAAAATTCATATAACCATAACCTAAAGTACCATGCACTTTGTCACCAAACTTTTGTGTAATACCAACCATGATTGAGTCAAACTCGCTTTGAATAAGACTACCATTTGTCTGAGCAACCACGCCTTTATTCGTGAATGACACAAAGCTGCTATCACCTTTTACATGGTAATAATCGGCTTTTAAAGTCGTGCCTGGTACAACATCATATTTTGCACCGACACCGACGCCCCATGCCATTTCTTCTTCAGAATTAACACGTTTTTCATGGCCCATAGCACGAACACTAACATTTAAATTATCTGCAAATTGATGATTTAAACGTGCTGTTAATGCAGGTAAACGCTGGCTAATTGTGGCATCTTTAGGGTCTTCAGCAGCCACCACCAAATTAGTTTGTGGGCTAAATTTTGTGGTGTGACGAACCTGTGGTGTACGTTTTACCGAGCCACCAACAAATGCCAATGCATCAATGGTTTCAGGCATATAGTCTGGAATGGCAAAGTTTGACCAAGTTTGACCAATTAACCAGTTACCGTAATTTAAGTAGGCATGGCGAATACGTAAGTTATCAAGTTTACTTCCGCCAAGGAAATCAACTTCAATTTTACCTTTTAGGTCTTGATCACCCACAGGACTCTTGAAATCCAAACCTAAGCGTGTAGCAGAAAGCGTTGATCTTAAACGATCGCTTTGTTCGTTATTGCCTTCTAGTGGAACACCATGAATTTGGTTATATGGCATATCCACAGCACCACCTTCAACCTGATAAGACGCATCTAAACGCACATTACCATATAAGTTAAACTCAGCACCTTTGGCTGTTTTCAGAATCGAACTTGGGCTTGCTGAACTGCGTTGTACATTGGCAATTGCATTTGCTGTTTGCGTATTTTGTACTTTTTGCTGTTCTATCAGACCACGTAAAGCTTGAACTTCCTGTCTAAGTTGCTCAATTTCCGTTTGCTGTTGGGTCTGCGCCTGAGCTGCAACACTCATACCGCCCATACTCAATGCAATCATGCTCATCATGAGCGTGCGCTGCATTGTTGGTCGAACCGTTGTAGATTGAAAATTTAAAGATTGGGTTAATGTTTTCGCGTTCATCCTAAACTCGCTTGTTATTGTGCCATCAAATTCTAGCAACAGATCACCATCGCTTACGATGGCGATCTATATCATTGATGACGAAAGATTAATTGAAAGGTATAGAAATTATTGGGTTGCTTTTTGTGCAATTGGATTGCTTTCTACCGCAGGCTCTGTAAGGGCTTTCGCATCTACTGAAGCTTTTAAGTTCACCATGAAGATCGCTAAAGCAGCAATTACACCTGGAATCGCAATAGCAAAGAAGTTCATTTGGTGCGGTAAATTCATGGTCAATAATGCGCCAGTTAAGACAGGTCCAACGATCGCGCCGATACGACCAATACCTGATGCCCAGCCCATACCTGTAGAACGTACAGTAGATGGGTAATATTGTGCGACGAAAGTATAAAGTAAGATTTGTGAACCAATGGTTGCTGCCCCAGCAACTGCAATTAAGGTGTACAACACAATTTGTGGACTGTTAAAGCCAAGCAGAATTAATGCTGCTGCACCACAGATAAACATAATGGTGAGTACTTTTTTGATATGGAAGCGGTCAGCCAATGCACCACCACCAATTGCGCCAATCATGCCACCAATATTCAGTGCGAATAGGAAGATCATACTTGCACCCAATGAATAACCCGCTTGGATCATTAATTTTGGTAACCAGCTGCCCAAAGCATAAACCATTAACAAGCACATGAAGAATGCGATCCAGAACATGAACGTACTGAACATACGGCCTTGCTGGAACAATGCTTTTACAGGTGCTTCATCGCCTTTAGTCACTTCATTCAGTACAAACTCAGTGTCACCATTTAATTGTTGGCTTGGTGAAATTTTTTGCACAATACTACGGGTTTGCTCAATTTCTTTCTTGTTGGTCAAATACATGAGTGACTCAGGCAAGAATTTCCAAATTAATGGTAAAGCCACCAATGGAATAATTGCGATGTAAAACATGATTTTCCAACCAAACTCTGGCACTAACCATGCACCCAACAATGCTGAAGTCATACCGCCAATGGCATAACCACTAAACATCAGCGCAACCAAAGTACTACGAATACGCTTTGGCGCATATTCTGTCATAAGGGCCACAACGTTTGGCATTACACCGCCAATACCAAGCCCAGCAAGGAAACGTAAAATACCAAATTCAACTGGATTACTTGCAAACGCACCTAAGAATGTAAAGCCACTAAAAATAGCCACACAGATCATGATGGTCTTTTTACGACCTAACTTGTCCGATAAGGTACCGAAGGTCATGGCACCAAACATCATGCCAAACAATGCCGTACTGGCCAGTAAACCTGCTTGTACCGCACTGAGCGCCCACTCTTGCATCAGTAGTGGTAATGCAACCCCATAAATGACCAAGTCGTAACCGTCAAAAATAATGATCATCAAACACCAAAACAATACGCCCCAATGGAATGGCGTGAACTTGGCCTCGTCAATCAAGGTATTAATATTAATTTTATTGCTTTGCATCTTGCTTCACCTCCTAATTGTGAAGTCCGTTACTCCAACTCAGATGCACACAATGAATAATAAGTTAAAATTTGTCCAAAACTGAATAGGCATGGATACATACCTAAAAAGTCTATAGTTTTGTAAGATATTGATTTTAAAACAGATAAAAATAACAAGGCGAAAAAAAATACTGTAATGTGATGCTTAAAAAAGTTTTTTCAGGCAATTCACATAACAGTATTTTGTTAAAAATATCTGTGCTTTTATATAAAAAATATAGTTATAAATATTTGTTTTATATGGCTTTACTAGAATACATTGCGATCATAAGTAAATGCTTCCAAATCATAAACTTGATAAATGCAGTCAAACAAAGATCGAATGTCTTCACTTTCATCCATATTACGAATTGCCATAAACACAGGACTTACAGCCGAGTCATCTAATAAAGGTATAAAGTGCAAATGTGCCAAATGAATATTTTGTGCGCTTTCTGGCACGATACACAAGCCCTCACCTGCAGCAACAAAACCCAACGCCAATTGTAATTCACGCACTTCACGAATTTTGCGAGGTTCTAAACCATACTCAGAAAACACGCCACGAATTTGGGTAGAGAAGTTTGGCTTGTTGTGATTTGGATATAAAAATAGTTGTTGATCAACAACATCCGCCAAATATACACCTTCTTTTTGTGCCGCAAATGGGTGGCTCGAATGTACTGCAACCATCAAGCGTTCTTCACGTAATAAGATACGTTTAACTGCAGGATCAGAAATTCTTAAGCGTCCAAATCCAACATCTATACGCCCTTCTTTAAGTGCCTGAATTTGGTCATTGGTGGTCATTTCCACCATTTCTATTTTTAAATGCGGATGCTGCTGCTTAAACAAATACACAATTCTTGACAATAATCCGAACAATAAAGAACCAACGAAGCCAATAGTCACAGTACGACCAGCAATACCGACACGTTTTGTCATCGACTTGATTTCTTCCGCATTAGACAAAAGTTTAACGGCATGTTGGTAAAAGAATTGGCCTGCTTCGGTGGTCTTAAGCGGTCTACTTCCACGCTCAAATAGTTGAATTCCAAGCTCTTGTTCTAAATTTTGGATCTGTCTGCTCAAAGGTGGTTGAGCAATAAAGAGTTTTTCTGCTGCCTTGGTGAAACTTTGCTCTTCTACAACAGCAACAAAATAACGTAAATGTCTGAGTTCCATAGCTCAAAATACCTTTTAAGTATAAAAAAATGCATATTTGATCTTCGACCAATGCAATTTATTCTTTTAAGGTATATCACATAACTGTAATAAAGCAATGATATGAAGGGCAAACCATGTATAAGTCAGTAGAAACTTTGCTGGTGGAAATACCAACCATCCGTCCACACAAGATGGCGGTTGCAACCATGCAAACCCAAACCCTTGTATTAGTCAAAATCACCACTGAAGATGGTTTTGTTGGCTGGGGCGAAGCAACCACGATTGGCGGCTTGGGCTATGGTGAAGAAAGCCCAGAAAGCGTAAAAACCAATATCGAAACATATTTCGCATCATTGCTAAAAACTTTAGCTGGCTTGAATGTTGCGCAAACTTTACAGGTCATTAAAAAGAATATCAATGGCAACCGTTTCGCGAAATGTGCCATTCAAACTGCTTTATTAGATATTCAAGCGCAGCGCTTAAACCAACCTTTAAGTGAAATTTTAGGTGGTCGCCTACGCAACTCGGTTCCTGTGTTATGGGTACTTGCATCTGGCGATACAGAAAAAGACATCGCTGAAGCACAAAAAATGATTGCGGCTAAACGCCACAACACATTCAAGCTCAAAATCGGTTCACGCCCAGTAGAGCAAGATGTAGAACACGTATTGGCAATCAAACAAGCATTGGGTAAAGACGTTTCTATTCGTGTAGACGTAAACCGTGCTTGGTCAGAACTTGAAGCAATTAAAGGCATCCAGCTTTTACAAGATGGTGGTGTCGATTTAATTGAACAACCATGTGCAATTGACAACATTGATGCCATGGAGCGTTTAACACGTAAATTTGATATTGCCATCATGGCAGATGAATCATTGATGGGCCCACAAAGCGCTTATCAATTGGCAAAACGTAATGCTGCATCTGTATTTGCAGTTAAAGTTGCCCAATCTGCGGGTCTAATCGAAGGTTGTGAAGTTGCAACAATTGCACAGTTGGCAGGCATCGACCTATATGGCGGCACAATGCTTGAAGGCCCTGTCGGCACGATTGCATCTGCGCATGTGTTCTCGACCTTCCAGAATTTAGCTTATGGCACAGAATTATTTGGTCCGTTATTGCTGACCGAAGAAATTTTAAAAAC
The DNA here is from genome assembly GCF_056431365.1 of Acinetobacter seohaensis. Lineage (NCBI taxonomy): Bacteria > Pseudomonadati > Pseudomonadota > Gammaproteobacteria > Moraxellales > Moraxellaceae > Acinetobacter > Acinetobacter seohaensis. The sequence goes on along the minus strand of NZ_JBWKMK010000021.1, from coordinate 26,502 downwards.
TCCACTTCAGTACCAAGACTTTGAATTACACCTTCCAACAGGTGCAGGTTTAGGTATTGAGTTGGATGAAGACAAAATTGACAACTTGCGTCGTCAGTAATTAGGAGAAACCCATGCTTTTCCACGTACGTATGGATGTAAACATTCCATTGGATATGCCAGCAGAAACTGCTAACGAAATTAAAGCCGTTGAAAAAGCATATTCGCAGGAATTACAGCGTCAAGGTAAATGGCGTCATATTTGGCGTATTACTGGCCAGTATTCAAACATCAGTATTTTTGATGTTGAGAGCAATGAAGAACTGCACAACATTCTGCAAGGTCTTCCGCTCTACCCTTACATGAATATTGAAGTGATGGCATTGAACCGCCACCCATCTTCAATTCGTGAAGATGACACCTGATTTAATTCGGAAACTGGAGTAAGCACCTTACTCCAGCACCAAAGTAAACATTTAGCAAACCAAGTAAACAAGGAAAGTGGCAGCCAATTATCTCGTTTTTAGTCCAGAGATATTCGCCACCAAAGCACACCTCCAAGGAGCATGAAAATGAATCGCCAAGAAATTGATGCATTAGTTAAGCAAATGAACGTTGATACAGCGACAGGCCCTGTAGATGAACGTGTACAACAAGTTGTTGTGCGTTTATTGGGTGACCTTTTCCAAGCGATCGAAGATCTTGATATTTCTCAGTCAGAACTGTGGAAAGGTCTGGAATACTTTACTGATGCCGGTCAAGCGAACGAATTAGGTTTATTGGCTGCAGGTTTGGGTCTGGAACACTACCTAGACTTACGTGCTGATGAAGCGGATGCTAAAGCAGGCATTACTGGCGGTACGCCACGTACGATTGAAGGTCCACTTTATGTCTCTGGCGCACCTGAAACAGTAAGCTTTGCGCGTATGGACGATGGTTCTGAAGAAGGCAAAATCCCGACGCTGATCATTGAAGGTACAGTGACTGATACTGACGGCAACCGTGTTGAAGGTGCTAAAGTTGAAATCTGGCATGCCAACAGCCTGGGCAACTACTCATTCTTTGACAAGTCACAGTCTGACTTTAACCTGCGTCGCAGCATCATTACCGCTGCCGATGGTCAATATACTGCATTGACGACAATGCCAGTGGGTTATGGCTGCCCTCCAGAAGGTACAACTCAGTTTGTACTGGACAAGCTAGGCCGTCACGGTAACCGTCCATCGCACGTACATTACTTCGTATCTGCACCGGGTTACCGCAAGCTGACTACTCAATTCAATATTGAAGGCGACCAATACCTGTGGGATGACTTTGCATTCGCGACTCGTGAAGGTCTGGTGGCAACTGCGGTTGACGTGACTGATGAAGCTGAAATTGCAAAACGTGGTCTGAAAGGTCCTTTCAAACACATCCAGTTCAACATTGTTCTTCAGAAAGATCAAGCTGGCGTTCCTTCTACTGAAGTTGAACGTCGCCGCGCAAGCGCATAATTTGAAATGGAATCGGGATGTGGTCGTTGCCCCATCCCGATGACTGCCCTCCTTGGAAAGTCGGAGAAAGGACATGCCTCGTATTCCTGTTATCAATACTAGCCACTTAGACCGTATTGACGAATTATTGGTTGATGATTTTGAATCTGGTGAATTTAAATTACACCGTTCAGTATTCACAGACCAAGCCCTGTTTGACCTAGAAATGAAATACATTTTTGAAGGCAACTGGGTTTATTTGGCACATGAAAGCCAAATTCCAAACAACAATGACTACTACACCACTTACATTGGTCGTCAGCCAATCATCATTGCGCGTAACCGCAATGGCGAATTGAATGCCATGATCAACTCGTGTTCACACCGTGGTGCACAATTATGTCGTTACAAGCGTGGTAACAAAGCAACTTATACTTGCCCATTCCACGGTTGGACTTTCAACAACTCTGGTAAGTTGTTAAAAGTAAAAGACCCAGCAGATGCAGGTTATTCAGATTGCTTTAACAAAGACGGTTCACACGACTTGAAAAAAGTTGCCCGCTTTGAAAGCTATAAAGGTTTCTTGTTTGGTAGCTTAAACCCAGATGTTCCTTCTTTAGAAGAATACCTAGGCGAAGCGACTAAAATCATTGACATGATTGTGGGTCAATCTCAACAAGGTCTTGAAGTTTTACGTGGTTCTTCGACTTACACCTATGAAGGTAACTGGAAGTTAACTGCTGAAAACGGTGCCGATGGTTACCACGTGTCTGCAGTACACTGGAACTACGCTGCAACAACTCAGCAACGTAAAGAAAAAGAAGCTGGCGATAACATCCGTGCAATGAGCGCAGGTTCATGGGGCAAACAAGGCGGTGGTTCTTACGGCTTTGAAAATGGTCACATGCTCCTTTGGACTCAATGGGCTAACCCAGAAGACCGTCCTAACTTTGCCAAGAAAGATGAATACACCGAGCAATTCGGTGAAGCAATGGCGAAATGGATGATCGAGCGTTCACGTAACTTGTGTATCTATCCAAACGTGTACTTCATGGATCAGTTCGGTTCACAAATTCGTGTGTTACGTCCTCTTTCTGTCGATAAGACTGAAGTGACGATTTACTGTATCGCACCTGTAGGTGAAGAGCCAGAAGCACGCGCACGCCGTATTCGTCAGTACGAAGACTTCTTTAACGCATCAGGTATGGCTACACCAGACGATCTTGAAGAATTCCGTGCATGTCAAGTTGGCTACGCAGGTATCGCACTTGAGTGGAACGATATGTGCCGTGGTTCTAAGCATTGGATCCAAGGTCCAGACGATGCTGCAAACGAAATCGGTTTAAAACCAAAACTTTCTGGTATTAAAACTGAAGACGAAGGTTTATATCTTTCACAGCACCAACATTGGTTAGATCTAATCAAAAAAGGTATTGCGACTGAAAAAGAAATTGCTGCATCTACTGAAGGAGAAAACGCATGAGCGCGATTACTTTAGAAAATATTGCTCAATTCCTTTATCAAGAAGCTCGCTTCTTAGATGATGAGCAATGGGATGAGTGGTTACAGTGCTACGCTCCTACTGCTTCTTTCTGGATGCCAGCTTGGGATGACGATGACCGTTTAACTCAAGATCCACAGTCTGAAATCTCTTTGATTTACTATCCAGACCGTCAAGGTTTAGAAGACCGTGTGTTCCGTATCAAAACTGAGCGTTCATCTGCAACCATGCCAGATACACGCACAAGCCACAACATCAGCAACATTGAAATTGTTGAACGTGATGGCGATAAAGTCACTGTACGTTTTAACTGGAACACTTTAAGTTTCCGTTACAAAACTAACTACAGCTACTTTGGTATGTCGCGCTATGAAATTGATTTTTCTGGCGACAAACCGCAAATTTTAAGCAAGTACGTGGTGCTGAAAAACGATTACATCAACCAAGTAATCGATATCTACCACCTCTAAGACTGTATTCATTTACAGCAAGGTAAAAACCTTTCAGCCAGATGGAATCTTGGCTGAAAGGTCTAGTTTCAAAGATTTATATAGGATATTCAGCCATGTCAAACCACAATGTTGCACTTCAATTTGAAGATGGCGTTACACGTTTTATTTCTGTTACAGATGGTGAAACACTGTCAGACGCAGCTTACCGTCAAAAGATCAATATTCCTTTGGACTGCCGTGACGGTGCATGTGGAACGTGCCGTGCGTTTTGTGAATCAGGTTCGTATGACATGCCTGAAGAAACTTATATTGAAGATGCATTGACACCAGAAGAAGCTGAACAAGGCTACATTCTTGCATGCCAATGTAAACCAACTTCTGACGCAGTATTCCAAATTCAAGCAACTTCTGATGTATGTAAAACTGAAATTCATGCATTTGAAGGTACTTTGGCTCGTGTAGAAAACTTATCTGACTCGACCATTACTTTTGACATTCAGTTAGATGAAGGTCAACCAGACATTCACTTCCTTGCAGGTCAATACGTGAATGTGGGTATTCCTGGTACAACAGAAACCCGTTCTTATTCATTCAGCTCTAAACCAGGCAACCGCTTAACGAGCTTTGTTGTACGTAACGTACCAAACGGCAAAATGAGCGAATTCTTAAGCCAAAATGCCAAAGCGGGCGACAAAATGACCTTCACCGGTCCATTTGGTAGCTTCTACTTACGTAACGTTGCTCGTCCAGTAGTGATGTTAGCAGGCGGTACAGGTATTGCACCATTCATGTCTATGCTGCAAGTGCTTGAAGAAAAAGGTTCAGAACATCCAATACGTTTAGTATTTGGTGTAACCAATGATTTTGACTTGGTTGCAATTGAAAAATTAAACGAACTTCAAGACAAATTCTCTTGGTTCGAATATCGCACTGTAGTCGCTAACCCAGAATCTGCACATGAGCGTAAGGGTTATGTTACAGGTCATATCGAAAACGAATGGCTTAACGGTGGTGATGTAGACATCTACTTATGTGGTCCAGTACCAATGGTAGAAGCGGTACGCGGTTGGTTAGATGCTGAAGGCGTTAAACCTGCTAGCTTCTTATTTGAAAAATTCTCTGCCAACTAAGTTTGTTAGACATTCAATAAACGCAGTCGGAGAATAAAATGAATCGCACAAAAAGATTTGAAAACAAAGTTGTAATCGTGACTGGTGCCGCTCAAGGCATTGGTCGCGGTGTGGCTTTACAAGTGGCGAGTGAAGGTGCCCAAGTGGTTATGGCAGACCTTTCTCCCTATGTAGAAGAAGTGTTGGCCGAAATTGAAGAACACGGTGGCGATGCAGTAACCGTAAAAGCCAACCTTGAAACTTTTGCAGGTGCAGAATCTGTGGTTGCTAAAGCACTTGAAACCTATGGTCGTGTTGATGTGCTCATCAACAACGTAGGCGGTGCAATTTGGATGAAACCTTTTGAAGAATTTTCTGAAGAAGAAATTATCAAAGAAGTGAATCGTTCATTGTTCCCTACTATGTGGTGCTGCCGCGCAGTATTGCCTGAAATGGTGAAAAACCAGAAAGGTACCATTGTAAACGTATCTTCAATTGCAACACGTGGTATTAACCGCGTGCCATATTCGGCGTCTAAAGGTGGTGTAAACGGTTTAACCGCTTCCCTCGCCTTTGAACATGCCAAAGATGGTATTCGTGTGAATGCTATTGCAACTGGCGGTACAGAAGCGCCACCACGTAAAGTGCCACGTAATGCCAACCCACTTTCAGAATCTGAAAAAGAGTGGATGCAACAAGTGGTCGATCAAACCATTGATCGTACCTTCTTGGGTCGCTATGGCACCATTCAGGAACAAGTGAATGCGATTCTGTTCCTTGCTTCTGATGAGTCATCGTACATGACAGGTACCGTTGTACCTGTAGGTGGTGGTGATCAGGGCTAAGCCAAGATCATGACAACTTCAACAGGATCATTGCTTGACGCAAGGAGGCAAATCGTCAATGAGTCACCTGTTCCAAACTTTAAAAAATGACTGGTCAATTTCAGCCACTGTTGCAGGATTCTTAGCAGTGCTGATCTCCTATTCAGGGCCATTGATCATCTTTTTCCAAGCGGCACAGCAAGCCCAAGTTTCCCCAGACATGATGATTTCATGGATTTGGGGAATTTCTATTGGTGCTGCTGTCGCAGGTATCTTTTTGTCCATTAAATACAAAGTGCCTGTGGTCACCGCTTGGTCTGCACCCGGTACCGCATTGCTGGTCACACTGTTTCCCGATATTACCCTGAATGAAGCAGTTGCAGCCTACATCACCTCTGCTGTGGTGATTTTTTTGATTGGAATCACAGGTTATTTTGACAAACTCCTGTCTTGGATTCCGCAAGAAGTCGCAGCAGGCATGATGGCAGGTATTTTGGTTCAATTTGGCTTAGGCTTATTTACTGCAACCGATACCCTGCCATACATTGTATTTGGGATGCTAGCGGTATTTTTATTGGCAAAGCGTTTTAGTCCACGTTATGCCATGATTTGGGTGCTTGCTGCAGGCATTATACTCAGCTTAATGCTCGGTAAAATTAACCCTGTCACCACCAATTTTAGTTTGGCAATTCCACAGTTTATTGCACCTGAATGGACGTGGAATTCAACCTTAAACTTGGCATTACCTTTAATTTTAGTCAGCTTGTCTGGGCAGTTTTTACCGGGTATGGCAATTATTAAAATTAGCGGTTATGACATGCCTGCTAAGCCTATTATTAGTGCGACCAGTATCGCTTCTCTTGCCGTTGCGTGTGTGGGAGGAATTACCATTGTACTTGCCTCTATTACTGCAGCATTATGCTTAGGTAAAGATGCGCACGAACTGAAAGAAAAGCGATATATTGCAGGTGTTGCAAACGGTATTTTCTATATTTTAGGTGGGTTATTTGCGGGTAGCATCGTCATGCTATTTAGCCTATTGCCCAAAGAACTGATTGCAGCTTTGGCTGGACTTGCACTTTTGGGTGCAATTGCCACCAATATTTCAGTTGCAATGAGTAAAGAATCACAGCGTGATGCAGCCCTCATCACCTTTTTAGCAACTGCCTCTGGCATGCAGTTTTTAGGGCTAAGTTCTGTATTTTGGGGCATCTGTATTGGTTTGATCGCACATTGGGTATTAACCAAACGCGACAACTCAGCAGCACCCCTACCTTCAACTCAAAGTTCCAAAAGTTAATGGACAGGCAATTGTCTAGGACACATTATGATTGATAAAAGTCAAACTTCTTTAACAGAAGTCCTTTCGCAAATTAAAGATGGTTCAACCATCATGATTGGTGGTTTTGGTACCGCAGGTCAGCCAGCGGAACTCATTGATGGTTTGATTGAACTTGGCATCAAAGATTTAATTATTGTAAACAACAACGCAGGTAATGGTGACTACGGTTTAGCGAAACTGCTAAAAGCTGGCGCGGTACGTAAAATTATCTGTTCATTCCCACGTCAGTCTGACTCTTGGGTATTTGATGAACTTTACCGCGCAGGCAAAATCGAGCTTGAACTGGTGCCGCAAGGTAACTTGGCATGCCGTATTCAGGCTGCAGGTATGGGTCTAGGTCCAATCTATACCCCTACAGGTTTTGGTACTTTACTTGCAGAAGGCAAACCAACCTTAAATTATGAAGGTAAAGACTACGTACTAGAAAACCCAATCCGCGCAGACTTTGCTTTAATTAAAGCACAGCAAGGCGACCGTTGGGGTAACTTGGTGTACCGTAAATCTGCACGTAACTTTGGCCCAATCATGGCGATGGCTGCCGATGTGACAATTGCACAGGTTTCTGAAGTGGTTGAGTTAGGCGCGTTAGATCCTGAACACATCATCACTCCGGGTATTTTCGTTCAGCACGTTGTTGCCGTTGGCGCAAAACAACCTGAACAATCTGCATAACTGTCACGTGAAGGAGAACATCATGAGCTATACCAAATTAACACGTGATCAAATCGCTGAACGTGTGGCACAAGACATTCCAGACGGTGCTTATGTCAACCTCGGAATTGGCTTACCAACTAAAATTTCAAACTACCTGCCTTCAGACAAAGACGTATTCTTACACTCTGAAAACGGTTTATTGGCTTTCGGTCCACCACCTCCTGCAGGTGAAGAAGACCCTGAGTTAATCAACGCAGGTAAAGAATTCGTGACCATGCTAACAGGCGGCTCATTCTTCCATCATGGTGACTCTTTTGCCATGATGCGTGGCGGTCACTTAGACATCGCAGTATTGGGTGCATTCCAAGTGGCTGAAAATGGCGACTTGGCAAACTGGCACACAGGTGCGCCAGATGCGATTCCTGCTGTTGGTGGCGCAATGGACTTAGCCGTTGGTGCGAAAAAAGTCTTTATCACAACCGATCACGTCACCAAAAAAGGTGAACCAAAAATCGTGGCTGAATTGACTTACCCAGCAACTGGCTTGAAATGTGTAGACCGCATTTACACTGACTTATGTGTGATTGACGTAACTCCTGAAGGCATGAAAGTTCTTGAAAAAGTTGAAGGCTTGAGCTTTGAAGAATTACAGTCATTGACTGGTGCAAAGCTGATTGATGCGACTCAGGCTTAATCGTCTTTAAATATAATTTTTAATCCCCCTAAATCCCCCTTTTTCAAAGGGGGACTTCCATCAAGTAATTTTAGGTGGGAATCTCCTCCCTTTTTTAAAGGGAGGTTGGGAGAGATTAAGATATTTGGAAAATAAAATATGAAAAACGCATATATCGTCGATGCCATCCGTACCCCATTTGGTCGTTATGCAGGTGGTTTAGCTCCAGTCCGTGCTGATGACTTAGGCGCATTACCGATCAAAGCACTTATGCAACGCAATCCATCTGTAAACTGGGAACAAGTTGATGACGTGATTTACGGCTGTGCCAACCAAGCAGGTGAAGACAACCGTAACGTGGGTCGTATGTCTGCACTTTTAGCAGGTTTACCGTACCAAGTGCCAGCAACCACTGTAAACCGTTTATGTGGTTCATCGCTAGACGCAATTGCAATGGCCGCACGTGCAATTAAAGCAGGTGAAGCAAACCTGATTATTGCAGGTGGTGTTGAATCAATGAGCCGCGCTCCATTTGTGATGGGTAAATCAGAATCTGCTTATGGTCGTAGTCAAAAAATTGAAGACACCACAATGGGCTGGCGTTTCATTAACCCGAAACTCAAAGAAATGTACGGCGTAGAAACTATGCCGCAAACTGCTGAAAATGTAGCGGAACAGTTCAATATTAACCGTGCCGATCAAGACTTGTTTGCTCTAACCAGCCAACAACGTACTGCTGCTGCACAAGCACGCGGTTTCTTTGACAAAGAAATTATTGCAGTGGAAATTCCACAACGTAAAGGCGAGCCTGTCGTTGTTGCTGCAGACGAACATCCACGTGCATCAACCACAGCAGAAGCATTGGCAAAATTAAAGCCAGTGGTAAAAGCAGACGGTACTGTGACTGCAGGTAACGCGTCAGGTATTAACGATGGTGCGGCTGCCCTACTGATTGCTTCTGAAGAAGCGGTTGCACAACACGGCTTAAAACCACGTGCCAAAATCATTGCTTCAACTGTTGTTGGTGTTGAACCACGTATTATGGGCTTTGGTCCTGCGCCTGCAATCAAAAAATTGTTGGCACAAACAGGTTTGACCATTGAACAAATGGACGTGATTGAACTGAACGAAGCCTTTGCTGCACAAGCATTAGCATGTACTCGTGACTTAGGCATTGAAGATGGTTCAGAGAAAGTCAATCCAAACGGTGGTGCAATTGCTTTAGGTCACCCACTTGGTGCATCTGGTGCGCGTTTAGTCACTACAGCACTGAACCAACTTGAACAAACTGGCGGTAAATACGGTTTATGTTCAATGTGTATTGGTGTTGGTCAAGGTATTGCTTTGATTATTGAACGTGTTTAATCCTCATTAAAAGTCCCCCTTTCATAAAGGGGGATTTAGGGGGATTTATAAGATTAAGGATTTAAAAAAAATGCCAACTTTTACCTCAAATGATGCGCAAATCAATTACCAAACTTTTGGTGATGCTACAAAACCTGCACTGATTTTTTCAAACTCGCTGGGTACAAACTTCAAAATGTGGCAAGCACAGATTGATTTTTTCCAGCAAGACTTTTTTGTAATTTGCTACGACACACGTGGTCACGGTGCATCATCAGCTCCGCAAGGTCCATATAGCATTGATCAATTGGGGCAAGATGTTGTAAATCTACTCGATCACTTAAATGTTGAAAAAGCGGCATTCTGTGGTATTTCTATGGGCGGTTTAACAGGTCAATGGTTAGCGATTCATCGCCCTGAACGTTTTAATCAGGTGGTGGTGTGTAATACTGCGGCAAAAATTGGTCAAGAACAGGCTTGGAATGACCGTGCCGCATTGGTACGTGAACAAGGTTTACAACCGATTGCTTCGACTGCAGCATCACGCTGGTTTACTGAACCCTTTATCCAAAGCAACGCGACAGTGGTCAACAATCTTCAAAACGACTTGGCAGCTGGCAGCGCCGAAGGTTATGCGAGCTGTTGCGAAGCTTTGGCTAAAGCGGATGTACGTGAACAACTTAAAGACATCACTGTGCCTGTTTTAGTGGTTGCAGGTCAGCAAGACCCTGTGACAACAGTTGTCGATGGTCAATTTATGGTTGAACGTATTGCCAATAGCCAATTGTTTGAAATCAATGCATCGCACATTTCTAACGTAGAATTGCCAAATGAATTTAACCAAGCAGTGAAGCAGTTTATCCAAGCATAAAACTTCATTGTTATTGTTAATAAGTTAAAAGTTAAAAGTTAAAAGTTAAAAGTTAAAAAAATAGAGTTCTTTCGAGAACTCTATTTTTTATAGATGAATCTGCAGTTAGACGAGCTGGACTTAAACTAACTCCACCGCAATCGCTGTGGCTTCACCACCGCCAATACATAAAGATGCCACGCCTTTTTTCGCGCCTATACGTTGCAATGCATGAATGAGCGTCACAATAATACGTGAACCTGAAGAACCTAGAGGATGCCCCAAAGCACATGCACCACCCTGAATATTCACTTTGGCAGGGTCTAAATCAAAAGCATCTATCGCAAGCATGGTTACCATGGCAAAGGCTTCATTAATTTCCCACAAATCTACATCGGCAACCGACCACCCTGCTTTATCTAGCACTTTTTGAATCGCCCCTACAGGAGCAAGAGTAAACTCAGAAGGATGTTGTGAATGTGTCGCGTATGCCACAACTTTTGCAAGCGGTTTTAAGCCACGCTCTGCCGCAACCACATCTGATGTAATCACCAGAGCAGATGCGCCATCTGAAATAGAGCTGGCATTGGCGGCTGTAATCGTGCCATCTTTTTTAAATGCGGGACGCAAACTGCTAATTTTATCGACTTTGGCATTTAACGGTTGTTCATCCTGATCGACAATCACATCACCTTTACGTGAATGAACAGTGACAGGCACGATTTCATTTTTAAAATAACCGTTTTGAATGGCTTCTACCGCGCGGTTTAAAGAGCGAATTGCGTATTCATCCTGCTGCTCACGGGTATAGTTTTTCTTGTCTGCCATGTCTTGCGCCAGCACGCCCATCGACAAGCCTGTTTCAGCATCTTCTAAACCTTCCTGAAACATGTGGTCTGTGACTTTGCCGTGTCCCATACGGAAACCTGCACGTGCTTTATCTAGCAAATACGGCGCATTCGACATAGATTCCATACCGCCAGCGACCACAATCTGCGCTGAACCTGCCTGAATAGCATCGGCTGCCTGCATAACAGCTTTCATGCCAGAGCCACAAATTTTATTGATGGTGGTTGCACCTGTACTATCGGGTAAACCCGCTTGACGCATCGCCTGACGTGCAGGGCCTTGCTTCAAACCTGCAGGCAATACACAACCAAAAATTACTTCATCAATGTCAGTCCCACTTAAACCTGCACGTGCAACTGCGTGTTGAATTGCAACCGCGCCTAAATCGGGTGCTGTACAACTTGCCAGTGAACCTTGAAAGCCGCCCATTGCGGTACGTACAGCATCTACAATTACAATCATTTTTAGTCCCTTATTACCGTCTTTTTAAAGTGATTACCGTAAAAGCCATGCTTTTTAAAATTACAAATAACATCCCTGTGAGTTAGCAAGTAATTCACGTTAAATGTAAATCAAAAGATGAGCATTGCAATCTCGCAAAGTGCTGAATTGCTATGCTTGATTGATCTTAGACTTTTAGGCCTTGCTTATGAAAAATAGAATAAAAGTTTTAGAAATCCAATTTTATTTCACTAAAATGACCTGTTTGGTTCAGTTTTATTGACAACCGATTTGGCTTATGGATTGTGCTATTTTTCACATGATATTTTTTAAATTCATTGGTTCACTGATGAACATACGTTAAAACTTACCTTTTCAAGACCTTGGTGCTATTTTCAAGTTGCTCAAACTGCACTAGACTCCAACATGCTTAATTGGTTGTAATTGGAATATTGATTGATGACGACTCTACGCCAAGAAAATTTCCGACGTCGTAAAGAGAAAATTTTGGCAATGGCTGAGGTTTTATTACTGGAAAATCATAATGATATTACATTAAGTGAGTTGGCTGCAGAGTTAGATATTGCCAAAGGCACAATTTATAAATATTTCAAAAGTAAAAATCAGCTCTATTTAGAGTTAATTATTTTAAATGAACAGCGTTTATTGGATATTTCCAAACAGTATCACCATAACTTTCAAACTTATGTTTCGCAGTACATGCTGTATAACATGCTTAATTCCAACCGTACGATTTTGCTGCACTCGATTGAAGAACGCTTAACCAATAATGAACGTAAACTAAATGAATTGTTTGAACAGTTATACGATATTCGTGAGCAGCGTATTTTAGAAATTAAGGACATCACCCAAGCCTATTTAGAGTCCTTTAACAGCGCGATGTCGATCCGTGATTATCTGTCTTATATTTGGACAGTAACTTATGGTGCGTCGTTATTACTCAATTCTACCCATTATCAAAAAGCTATTGGGTCACGTGAACGCTTAATCAAGCTATATATTAATCAAGCACTGATGACGCCAGATAAAGTATCTGCGATTGTTTGATTTTTACATAGTTAGCTTCGTTGGATTCATTGCTGATCCCGCTAAATATTAGCGTCTAAGTAGAAAGAAATTTGCTTTTCAGAACGTATTAACTCACCTCATAAATTTATTCTCTAAATAAAAAATCCCAAAGTTCAAACTTTGGGATTTTTCAAATTCTTTTGACTGTCTAAAGACACATCATTCTGCACTAATATCTTCAAATAATACTGAAGATAAATAACGCTCACCACTGTCAGGTAAAATCACCACAATATTTTTACCTGCATTTTCAGGACGTGCCGCCAATTTTGCAGCAGCAGCCATTGCTGCACCACTTGAAATACCGACTAAAATACCTTCTTGGGTTGCTGTTTTACGCGCCCAGTCAATTGCTTCAGCACTTTCAATCGCAATCACTTCATCCACCAAATCTAAATCTAGGTTTTTTGGAATAAAGTTAGCGCCAATCCCCTGAATTTTATGTGGTGCAGGCGTGATGGCTTCACCACGCTTGGCCTGAGCGATAATTGGAGATTCAGCAGGCTCGACTGCAACAGTATGCAATGCCTGACCTTTTACCTTTTTGAAATAACGCGAAATACCAGAAATCGTACCGCCTGTACCTACACCTGCAACAAGAATATCGACCTTGCCGCCTGTTGCTGCCCAAATTTCTGGGCCTGTGGTTTCTTCATGAATTTGCGGATTGGCAGGGTTATTAAACTGCTGCGGCAAATAATAAGTTTCAGGATGTTCGGTTGCCAAACGCTCTGCTTCATCCACCGCGCCTTTCATACCTTTTGCAGGCTCAGTCAGCACCAAATTTGCACCCAACGCTTTCAACACCTTACGGCGCTCAATACTCATGCTTGCAGGCATCGTTAGTGTAATCTCATAACCTTTTGCTGCAGCTACAAATGCCAAAGCGATTCCTGTATTACCACTGGTCGGTTCTACAATATGCATACCTGCTTTTAACACGCCACGTTTTTCAGCATCGGCAATTAAAGCAGCACCAATACGGCATTTCACAGAAAATGCAGGGTTACGGCTTTCCACTTTGGCTAAAACCGTTGCATCGCCAGAAATTAAACGGTTAATGCGTACCAATGGCGTGTTACCAATCGCTTCTGCATTATTGCTATATACGGCAATCCCTAAATTTGCTGGTGTTGAAAAAGCTGCATCTGTGGTCATGATTATTCCCTAAGTTATATCTATATAAACAAAATTTAAATTATCATACCTTTTTATAAAATTTTTGCCGATGTTTCACGAAAATTGTTTTATACAAAAATATGATTAGCTTTCAACAAAATGCGAATTAGAATAAAGAGATGACGACCTCAGTTTAATTGTCGATTTTCTCGGCACTTGGGTTTGAAATTCGCTATTTATTTTTTGACAATAGCAACACATAACAAAATGTAGGGAATGCAATGTCTAATAAACGTTACAGTCAGCTTTATCGTAATTTCACTAAAAAAATCTTAGATAAGATTGTGACGCCACAAGTATTAGGCACGACTGCAGAATTAGAACATCGTGTTGCACAAAGCTCTGAAAAAACACAATTTTGTTATGTGCTGCAAGATGCCTCTCTCAGCAATACCGTATTGATTGATCAGCAGACGCAATCTCGTGGTTTACCTTCTGTGTATGCGCCTTTAAACATTGCCGAGCATCAGGAAGACGATTCCATTTTGGTCTTGCGTGAGAAAAACCCACAGCACAGTGCTTATCACTACTCTGCTAAATTGATTCGACTCATTGAAACCTTAGAGCAACATCCTGAACATGATGTGTTGTTAGTTCCCGTAACTGTACTTTGGGGACGTTCACCCGAATACGAAGACTCTTGGTTTAAAGCATTATTTGCCGATGCATGGTCTACGCCAAACAAGCTTAAACAAACCATTAATATTTCGCTCTATTCACGTGATAACTACATCGAGTTTCATAAAGCAATTTCCTTACGTCAGCTTATTGAACAAGCCACACAACAACAACCACACTTATCGCCTGCGCACTTTATTGAGCAACATCTGGAACACAATTTTAATCAACACAAAGAAGCGATTTTAGGCCCAGACTTATCTGACCGCCGTAATTTGATTCATGCGTTGATGAAAAGTGAAGCAGTACAACAAGCTATTCGTAAAGAAAGTATCGAACAAAAAGTCAGTATGTTTGAAGCAGAAAACCGTGCTAAAAGCTATTTAACTGAAATTGTATCGGACTTTTCTTATTCGACTTTGCGTTTTGCTGAACTGGCACTGACCAAGCTTTGGACACAGCTCTATGATGGCATTGAAGTGCATCACTTTGACACGGTACGCGAACTCGCCAAAGACTATGAAATCGTCTATACCCCTTGTCATCGTAGCCACATCGACTATTTGTTGCTGTCTTATGTGATTTTTAATCGTGGCTTGATGGTGCCGCATATTGCAGCAGGTATTAATTTAAATTTACCAATTGTGGGTCAATTAATGCGTGGTGCAGGTGCGTATTTTATTCGCCGTACTTTCAGCGGCAATGAATTATACACCTCGGTATTTAAAGAATATTTACACAGTTTATTGTCACGCAACACCCCACTCGAATACTTCATTGAAGGTGGACGCTCACGTACAGGTTTATTGTTACCGCCGAAAAAAGGCATGTTGTCGATGACCATTCAAAGCCATTTACGCGGAGCAACCAAACCAATTGCATTTATTCCAACGTATTTTGGTTATGAAAAACTGATTGAAGGCACATCTTATTTAAATGAATTAAACGGCAAACCGAAAGAAGCCGAATCTTTATGGGGTATTTTAAACTCTGCCCGTAAAATTGAAAAAGTCTTTGGTCAGGTCTATGTCAACTTTGGCGAACCTGTATTTTTAGATGATGTTTTAACTGCCAACCAAGCACGCGATGTAAAACTGAACATAAATGATGAACTACCGACCTCTGTGATTCACACGGTAGATCATACTGCGCATGCAATCTTGGAAAATATCAATAAAGCGGTGGTGATTAACCCAATCGCCCTCATCTCTCTGATTTTATTAAATGCCGATCAGCATGCATTGAAACAAGATGAGCTGCTCGCCCGAATTGAACAATATCGACGTTTGCTCAAACAATTGTGCTACGACCCACGTATGATTATTACGGGTTTAAATCCACAAGAAATTATTGAATATGCGCTAAAACTTAAACAAGTTGAGCGTTATAACCAAGATGGTGTAGAACAGATTCGAGTCGCAGAAAGCCAAAAAATCTTATTGAGCTATTTTAGCAATAATATTTTGCACTGCTTTATTTTGCCTGCGTGTGTAGCATTAATTGTGCAGCAGTTTAATGAACAAAATTTAGCATTATCATGCGCAGATTTAATGCAAAAACTGCAGGCGATTTATCCATATTTGAAGCAAGAGTTTTTCTTGGCATGGACGGCGCAAGAACTTTCTCAAGAAATCGAAAAAATTGTGGCGTACTTTATTCAGCAAAATTGGGTTACAGAAGCAAATCTGCAATTACAGCCGAACCCAGCTACACAGCATGAACTCTATGCCTTAGCTGAACTGGCAAAACCAAGTTTAAATAATTTCGTATTGATTCAAGGGCTTTTGCAGCGTTATAGCGCACACATCCCTTTAAATCTGAAAGTTTTGGAAAAAATGACCAAAACCGTATTACAACGCGCTGCAGATTCTGCACAATTTAAGTCTGCATATTATTTTGATAGTGCCACCTTAAAAAGTTTTATCAGCAGTTTAGATCAGCAAGCCTTGTTGCAACACAATGCTACGCAGATAAGCCTAGATGATACTTTTAGTGCAAAAATGTCGGAATACTTTGCTTGGTATAACCCAGAAATTCACGAATTGTTAGCTGCATCGAGTGAATTTAGTGAGAAAGAATTAAAAAGTTTTGAACAAATGAAAAAATAGGTTTTATTGTAACTCAGCCACTTTTTTATCAATTTTTTGATTAGAATATCAGCCCATTATTTATGATTGGCTGATATCTTTTCTTAAATGATACTTGTTCTCATATATAAATAATGATTTATGTTATATAATTTATCTTCCACTCCCGCCTAATATATATTGGGTTAGCTGTAAATTAAGAGAATAAAACAATGAACGATGGTCTTGAAATCACATCAATGCGTGAATCTGCGGATACCGTTGTTGGAATTTTAAAATCTTTGGCGAATAGTGACCGTCTTTTAATTCTTTGTCATTTATCTCAACAAGAATTAAACGTATCGCAAATTGAAGAAATAACTCAAATTCATCAGCCTACTTTATCGCAACAATTAATGATGCTGCGTAAAAGTGATGTGGTGAATACCCGCCGCGATGGCAAGCAAATTTTTTATTCAATTAAAGATGAAAAAATGGTGCAGGTACTTAATACCCTCTATGCACTTTATTGCCCGCAGGTCTAAATGATAATGCCTGTATTATCAGGCATCACCATAAAACTTGAATACTCTCCTGCTATTTCAAAGACTTCTTAGCATTTTTTGTTCATAATATATCTAAATTTATGATTTAGATTTCAGTATGTCAGATTTCAATTCACGTTTGGCTCGTGTACTACCTGCTTGGCAATGGCTGCGAAAATACAATGCAGAAACATTGAAATCTGATCTGCTGTCTGCGTTTATTGTCATTGCCATGTTGGTACCTCAAGGAATGGCCTATGCCATGCTTGCAGGTTTGCCTCCTGTCATGGGTTTATACGCGAGCGTGATCCCCATGATCATGTACGCCTTGGTTGGTGGCAGCCCAACCTTGTCCATTGGCCCAGTCGCCATTATTTCTATGATGACCTTTGCGACGCTCAATCCTTTATTTGAAGTCGGCTCGGCAGCTTATATTCAAGCAGCTTGTTTACTTGCCCTGATGGTCGGCATTATTTCACTACTTTTAGGTGTTTTTCGTTTCGGTTTTTTAATTCAACTCATTAGCCATCCTGTTATTAAAAGCTTCATTATTGCCTCTGCATTAATGATTGCGATTGGACAGCTTAAATTTGTGTTAGACATCCCCCTTAAAGCCAATAACTTACCTGAGTTCTTATACAGCTTTTGGAAATATGTGGGACAAACCCATTTTTATAGCGTGCTCTTGGGTGTTGCTGCCATTTTATTTCTAATTTATGCCCCTAAAATCATCAACAGTAATGCCATTCGTGAGCGTGTTCGAGGTAGCGGCTTTATCTTAAAAGCCTTGCCATTGGTATTGGTGATCGGTTCAATTGCTTTGGTTTATTCATTGCATTTGCAACAAATCGGCATTAAAACAGTCGGAGAAATTCCTTCAGGATTTCCGCCTATTCAATTCCCTGAATGGAATGCACAACTTGTTCTACAACTCCTTCCTGGCGCAGCCATGATTGCCATGATCAGTTTTGTGGAATCTCTGTCTATTGCGCAAGCCACCGCCTTACAACAACGTAGTCACTTAAATAGCAATCAGGAACTGATTGCACTCGGTTTAGCCAATTTTGGCGCAGGTGTTAGCTCCTCTTTTCCCGTCACAGGCAGTTTGTCGCGTACCGTGGTCAATGCCGATGCAGGTGCAAAAACACCCATGGCAGGTGTATTTACCTCCATCGTGATTGTTATTGTCAGTTTATACTTCACGGGATTTTTCCAAGACTTACCACTGGCTGTTTTGGCTGCAACCATTATTGTTTCAATTTGGAAACTGGTCGAGTTCCAATCTTTTAAAGAAACTTGGCGTTATTCCAAAGCCGATGGTCTGGCCATGTGGGTGACGTTCTTTGGTGTTGTATTCATTGATATTTCGACAGGTTTAATTATTGGGATTGTGTCCACCTTTATTCTAATGTTGTGGCGTATTAGCCGACCACATATTGCGGTAATTGGTTTACTTGAAGGCACACAACATTTTCGTAATATTCAGCGGCATCAAGTGCGTACCGCGCCACACGTGCTATCCATGCGAATTGATGAAAATCTAACCTTTTTAAATGCCAATACTTTAAAAGGCTTTTTTATTAATCAAGTCAGCCAAAACCCTCAGTTAAAGCATGTAGTGGTGAATTGTTCGAGTATTAGCAGTATTGATTTAAGCGCACTCGAAATGCTGGAAGATTTAAATCTTGAACTAAAAAAATTGAATATTTGTCTGCATTTTTCAGAAATTAAAGGCCCGGTAATGGACAAATTACAACACTCAAAACTTTTGCAGCATTTAAATGGAAAAGTTTATTTGTCACATTATTTAGCCATGCAAGAGCTTGCGCCTGAACTGACTTAAAGATCAAGAAATTGATCTTTAATTTTATCTTTAAAACTGGATGCTCAACACACATGCTTTTTGATCAAAGAGTACTTTTATCTTGCTGAAATTTAAGTAGTTTAATAAATATCACTTTTAAAAATATAGACTTAATTTTTATATAAAAATTATTTTTAAGCACATGGATATTTCAGTATAAAATAGCCGCTTTTCTTTAACCTTGTTTTCGTATGTTTTCAGCTTTTTTGCGTTTGAGTTTAGTCTCCCGAATTATGATTGCAATTGTACTCGGTGTGGCTGTTGCAATTTTATTTCCAGAATCTGCGCCCTATTTAAGCCTTTTGGGTGATATATTTATTAAAGCCCTGAAGTCTGTTGCGCCAATTTTAGTCTTTATTTTGGTCATGGCATCGATTGCCAATTTTAAAATTGGAAGCAGCAATGCCTATATCAAACCGATTATGCTGATGTATGCGATTGGTATGTTCTTGGCTGCGCTCAGTGCAGTTATTGCAAGTACGCTTTTCCCAAGTACATTATTTTTAGATGTTGCAACACAGTCAGAATTAACCCCGCCGGGCAGTCTTGCTGAAATTTTGAAAAATCTTTTACTTAGTTTTGTTGCTAACCCTGTAGTTGCCATTGCCGAAGCCAACTTTATTGGTATTTTGGCTTGGGCTGTGGCTTTAGGGATTGCCTTCCGCCATGCTACAGAGTCCACCAAAGCATTGTTGAATGATGCAGCCAATGCAGTCAATCGCGTTATTCGCTTGGTGATTAACTTTGCGCCTTTCGGTATTTTTGGCTTGGTTGCCGTGACATTTGCCGATGCAGGCTTGAGCACCTTAGCCAGTTATGCTCAATTATTGGCAGTCTTGTTAGGTACGATGTTCTTTGTCGCGTTGGTCATCAACCCAATCATGGTGGCATTTGTGACCCGCAGCAATCCTTATCCTTTAGTTTTTCAATGCTTACGCGAAAGTGGCATTACTGCTTTCTTTACCCGTAGTTCTGCAGCCAATATCCCTGTCAATTTAGACTTAGCCAAGCGTTTAGGCGTACAGGAATCAACCGCGAGTGTTGCAATTCCGTTAGGTGCAGTAATTAACATGGCAGGCGCATCGGTCACCATTACCGTTTTGACCTTAGCTGCGGTAAATACTTTAGGAATTTCTGTCGATTTTAGCACCATGCTGATTTTATCTGTGGTTGCAACGGTGTCGGCCTGTGGTGCTTCAGGCGTTGCGGGCGGCTCGTTACTGCTGATTCCTGTAGCGTGTGGCTTATTTGGTATTTCTTCAGATATTGCCATGCAAGTTGTTGCAATTGGTATGGTCATTAGCGTATTGCAAGATTCAACCGAAACTGCACTTAACTCATCTACCGATGTGCTATTTACTACTGCGGTTGACCGTGGTTTGAGTTAAGATACAATGCGTTAGGAAACTTACGCAATCATCCATTATGCCTTTTCAAACTTTACCCCTTTGGGTGCAATTTGGTGCTTTTTTTCTAGCCGTCAATGCTGGAATTATTAACGTACTCGGATTGGTGACCGTATTGCACCAGTCCGTTTCGCACATGACTGGTAACGTTAGTATCTTGGCGATGGCGCTAATCGACTGGAAACCAGAAGCCATGATTTTCTTGTTTCTGGTGATTTTGTGCTATGTGATTGGCTCATTTTATAGCGGCGTCATTTTAGGAAATAGCAATTTTCGCTTAGGGCGTCGTTATGGTTTGCCCATGAGTTTGGTGGCATTTTTTATTTTAATCTGCTGGGCATTATTGCCTTATTTCCCACGTTATGCCCTGCTTTGGGCATCGGTTGCCATGGGCATACAAAATGCCATGATCAGCTACTATAAAGGCACCATCATCCGCACCACACATTTATCTGGGGTATTGACCGATTTAGGCTTAGCTCTCGGTTATCGAGTGCGGGGCTTACAAGTTGAAAAAAGGCGTATTGTTTTACACCTACTGATTTTAATTGGTTTCTTTGTGGGTGGATTACTCGCTGCAGCCATTTATCCTACATTTAAACTGAATTCTTTTCTGGTACCTGCAGGACTCAGCCTAAGTTTGAGTTTGGTGTATTGGATTATTTATTTTCGCTATCGACATCTTCAACATTAAGTTTCGGAAATTATCATGGTTAAAAATGCACTACAGGCACAATTGCTCAAAGCGGGTTTAGTGGATAATAAAAAAGCAAAAAAACTGTCTAAACAAACCTTACACGAACAGCGCACAGGTGAAAGTAAAGATGCTGAAGTGAAAGCCAAAATTGCACAGGCACAGCAAGAAAAACTCGCCAAAGACCAAGCTATTGAGCAAGAAAAGAAAGCCGCTTTACAGGAAAAAGAACTGAAAGCAGCAATTATGCAAATGATTCAGCAGCATAAAATTCGTGATACCGATGGTGAAGTGGCTTATCAGTTTTTAGATGGCAAGATTAAAAAAGTGTATATCAATCAACAAATTTACAATGCACTCGTGGCAGGTAGTTTGGTGATTGCCAAAGAAAATGACAGTTATGCGTTCCTGCCTAAAGCTTTAGCTGAACGTATTAATAGCAAAATGGAAGGCTTTATTATTGTCAATAATGCCGAGAAAAATGAAGCCACGACAGATGAAGAAGATCCATACGCAGCCTATGTGATTCCAGATGATTTAATGTGGTAGATCACGCAAGTATTTATGCAAATATTTATGCTAGGTATCTATTCAAAGCCAGTATCTGTACTGGCTTTTTTATTATGACTGCAACTTGATTGAAAACTTTCAGTAAAAACAAATAATTGAAATGTAGCAAAAAGTTACTCAGCCTTCAAATTTAAACTTTAGTCGATACACTATCTAACAATTTCATACATCAATGAAGAATTAAGGTGAATTGCAGGCCAAAATTCTAAGTGCCGTGCAGACGAAAATCAGCAACCTTAAAGCGAGGACCTTTTGCAAGAATTTAATTTTATTCAAAATATTCAGGAATGGTATAACCAATACCCTTGGTTAGAAATGCTGACCTCACTCAGTATTGTGATTCTACTGGCAATTTTAGCCAACTTTATTGCCAAGCAAATTGTAGTGCGCGGGATTCGCAAACTGATTTCTAAAATGACCTTTGCCAATAGTGAAATTATTTCACAGCATAGTGTCATCCGACGTATTGCCAACATTGTCCCAGCTGTCGTGATTATGAACGGCATCACCACCGTACCGCATTTGTCAGATAAAGTAGAAAGCTTTGTGCAAATGGGTGCGCAAGCCTTTATATTCCTGACCATTGCATTGGCAATTTCTGAATTTTTAAATATTTTTAACCTGTTCTATCAACGCAACCCTAAGTCACGCAACAAGCCAATTAAGGGCTATTTGCAGTTAGTTAAACTCATTATTTATGTGGTCTGTGCCCTCATGATTTTAGGTACTTTCCTGAAAAAAGATGTGTTTACCTTACTCGCAGGTTTTGGTGCGATGGCTGCTGTTTTGATGTTGGTTTTCCAAAATACCATTTTATCTCTAGTGGCTTCGGTACAAATTTCTTCCTACGATATGGTACGGATTGGTGATTGGATTGAAATGCCTTCTTTAAATGCCGATGGTGATGTCATTGATATGTCATTACATACAGTCACCGTGCAAAACTGGGATAAAACCCTGACCACTATTCCAACCAATAAACTCATTACCGATACCTTTAAAAACTGGCGTGGCATGCAGGAAGCTGGTGCCCGACGTATTAAACGTGCCATTTTAATTGATCAAAGTTCTGTGCACTTTATGACTGAACATGAACAAAGCAAACTTAAAGAGTTTTTGTTATTGGATCAATATTTACATAGCAAAAATGAAGAAATTGAGCAGTTTAATCAGCAGTTAGCAAATCAATCACAATACAACCAACGCCGTTTAACCAATTTAGGGACGTTCCGTGCCTATGTTGAATTTTATCTGAAACAGCATCCTGGCATTAATCAATCTCAGTCATTGATTATTCGTCAACTACAGCCAAGCAGTGAAGGTTTACCACTAGAAATTTATGCCTTTACCAAAACCACTGCATGGAAAGAATATGAAAGTATTCAATCCGATATTTTTGATCATTTGCTGGCAATTATTCCGGAGTTTGGCTTAAAAGTGTATCAAGCCCCATCGGGT
Source organism: Acinetobacter seohaensis (assembly GCF_056431365.1). Lineage (NCBI taxonomy): Bacteria > Pseudomonadati > Pseudomonadota > Gammaproteobacteria > Moraxellales > Moraxellaceae > Acinetobacter > Acinetobacter seohaensis. The sequence continues at coordinate 3,523 of NZ_JBWKMK010000021.1, read as the reverse complement.
TCAGATTTAAAGCAAATTGCTGCACCATTTAAAGCAAGTTCTGTCCAAAGTCTAAATCCTTTAGAAATTGACGAGGCATAATTATGGATTTACTACCGAGCCATGTGTTGCAAAAATTCTTGCATGGCTCGGTAGTTGTTTTATTTTTAACCAAACGATAAAATAATTTTATAAATTAAAATACATTTGTATATATAAAATAAGTGAAAAATAAAGTTTTCTTTCTGAAAGAGTTAGCGTTTCTGTATTTATCTAACAAATATGAAAAGTAGTGTATTTTAATAACTTAATGGAAAACTATACTGTTTTACAGGGTTTTATTTGCGCATTTATCATTTATATAATTTGTATTTCAATTCCAATGACGGTTCAATCTATCTGAGTATAGATTTTTTTATTATGAAAAATATTTTACCTTTAAGTATATTCTCCTGTCTTTTACTAACAGCCTGTGGCGGTGGTGGTTCATCTTCTTCACCTGTAACACAAGCAGCTCCAACAGTTGTGGATTCGCCTATTTCAACATTCACCGCACCTACCCCAACTACATCATAATTAGGAACAGAAATGCTTGCGCAAGCCAAACTTGCTGCAACCGTTGAAACCGAGCTTGATGCCACTGACTTTAAAAAAGATGCAGATTTAAGCTTTGCTGGTTGTTTAGGGAAACTGGCATACAAAGACTTTTTAGATTCGCCTGAGCAACGCAAAACCTATATTGCTAATGTCGTTTTGTGTAATGGTGTTTGTTACCAAGATGATACTGCGATCAAAACTGCTCAAATTCAGTTCAATATTGTGTCAAAAGCCAATGGAACAATGGCTGTTGAAAACTTGCAGTACCGAAAATTAGATGAAAACAGCCTAAATCTATACGCACTCCAACAGCCCCTAAAATCATTACTCACAAGCAACCGAGTACTAGGGTCTGTTGAGAATTAACGTGAGTTAATGACGCTAGCACAAAGAAAAATCATTGCGGAAAAACTTGAATCTGTTTTGTCACTACGCATGGCAATACGTTTGAATTCTTTCAATTTACAAAAGTAATTTTCGATGAGATGTCGCCATTTATACATGCATTGATCAAATATACGCTGAATCTTACGATTAGATTTTGGTGGAATCACTGCCTTTGCACCTCGATCATTAAGTTCTTTTAGCAACCAATCCGCATCAAATGCCTTATCTGCCAATAATGTTTGAAAATCCATATCTTCAATTAATGGCTTAACTTCAGCTAGGTCATGATATTGCCCAGGCATCAGGCGAAATTTAACTAAGTTCCCGAAACTGTCAGTCAAAGCTAGAATTTTTGTGGTCATTCCACCTCTGGATTTTCCAATTGCCTGTGAATAGGTCCCCCTTTTGCACCTTGACCATGACGATGTACTTTTACAATAGTTCCGTCAATCATGGCATATTCCATATCAGTATCATCATTGACTGCTGCAAAAATATTTTCAAATACACTCGCTTTTACCCAATCTCGATAGCGTTTAAAAATGGTATTCCATTTACCAAATTCAGGTGGTAAATCTCTCCATGGGCTACCTGTGCGTGCAATCTACAATACGGCTTCAAGAAATAATCTATTATTTGTACCACTACGCCCACGGTCTGTAACTTTGCCTAGGCAGTGAGGCTCCATTTTTGCCCATTGGGCATCAGTCAGTATGTATCTATCCATTGAATAATTATAGATTTTTAATTCTTGTTTGGCTAATTCTCAACAGACCCTAGAAAGCCGTATTGACTTGCCTACTTCATTTGAAATGTTAGATGAAAGTCATCGTATTTTTGAGTTTTCTATTTATGACGACCCTATAAAAGATGAGCTACAAATTTCAAAACTCAAACTCGCCTTTTCTCCACATGGACAATGGTTCACGTCATTAAGCCAAGATGTTTTAGTTGCAGGTACACGTGTACAAGATGAAGCGGCTTTTGAAGAAAGCACCGCATTTAATAAGACATCTTTTAGGGGTGTTTCGTTTAACTTAACGCAAAAAATGCAGGAGCAAATTTACGACTTTAGCTTTGAAAGTTATAAATANAAGAGTATTTTGATTATCATCTTAAAGAAACAGAATGGCGTTGGATGAGGGAGCCTAATGAGCTAGCAACAGAGTTGTGGGACCTCATTAGGTAAAACTAAGTGCAAATCTGCTAGTCTAGAGCCTTAGTAATTAAAGAAGATGGCGAGATCATTTGCTATCATCTGTATCATCGCCATGAATTTGAAGAGTATTTATACAATAATACAAAGTTTGAGATGGCGAGTAAAACCAAGCATGATTTTGGTCAATTATTTCTAAAGGACAATAAATTGTATCTGTCTTTAAATCTACAAATTCGCTTTAAATGATTAAAAATATATCTTTTATCTTAATATAGTTTGAACTTTTGATTCAATTTTCATAATAAAACTCAAATAGGATAATTTTAAATGGATTTAAAAACGTTTGAGTTACTTGCCCGCTATAATCTTTGGGCAACTCAAAAACTAAATCAGACTTTGCTATTGGTTTCAGATGATGATTTTTTCTTGGATCAGGGCTTATATTTTAAAAGTATTTTTGGCACTCTGAATCACTTGTTGGTCGGTGAGCATCATTTGTGGTTTCCACGTTTTGCTTTGCACCACTCACCAATTTTGCCATTAGATAGTATTGTGGAAACCAACAGAACACAGCTTGTTGAGCAACTTGAAAAGAAGGCTGAAAACTGGATTTATTTTTTAAATCAAGTGGATGAGAAAGTTTTTCATCAAGAGCTGCACTATAAAACATCAACTGATGTGGCGATGCACTTACCCTATGCTGCAACCCTAATGCATGTGTTTAATCATGCAACTCATCATCGTGGGCAAATTACCGCGGCTTTAACCGCAATGGGATATGTCTGTCCTGAGCTGGATTTAATTTATATGTTGCTAGAAGACCAGACTAAGAAGTAAATTGAATGAAACGATTAGAAATTTTATGTCTAGTGATTTTAATTTTTCTGATTTTATATCTGATTCAGTGGGTATTTCATGGTTTTCCAACAGCGCATTAAAAGTAATTAGGACTTACGCATTGACGGATTCAAAAAAGTATTAAAATACTTTATAAAGTATCTGTGATCAGACGAATTAAACATGCTTCTACAGCAACTTGTACATTACCCATTTATATGGGCTTTCTCATGACAGAACCGAACTCTATTAGCTGCACACAACTTGCCGAGACTTATAATATCTCGCATGATAGTGTAAATCGCTTTCTAGAGCGTGAAGACTACACACCTCACGACCTATATCAAGAATCAATTCAACATATTGATAATAATAGACTTATAGTCAGTATTGATGATACTGTTTTAGATAAACCATATAGTCAACATATGGACTTGGTTAGCTATTTTTGGTCAGGCAAACACCACCGATCCGTCAAGGGTATTAATCTCATTACCTTGTATGCGACAGATCAAAATGGTCAAAATATTCCAATTAATTTCCGAATTTATGACAAATCTGAAA